>JAGHTC010000090.1 GCA_018065465.1 Candidatus Ruminococcus equi | reverse complement strand
TTCTTCATACCAAACCATCGAAGCACCATATTATAGATTTCATCGACTGATTGTGTAATGTCGATGAGGAATGTGTAAAAAATGCAGATTAGCATTATTGTTATTATCAGTGTTTTCATATATGTATTTATCTTTTGTTTTCGTAGTAGTATTCTCGTGCTATATCTATAATCGTCATAGTACCGCCACACTCTTTCAATCGTCTTTGAATGTAGTTTAGAAGTGCGTGGTCGTTAGGTCGCTCAACACCATTGTCTTTGTAGTGCCGTGCGTTCGGGTGCTTCTCGTGCCAGTATCTGCGTTGCCGTTCTCTTCGCCTTTCGATAGCAGCTTGCTTCTCTTCATCGGTTAATATTCTCCTACCCATTTTCAGTTTTTTCAGTTTTTTCAGTTTTTTCAGTCGTGCTACAAACCACGCTTCGTATAATCGGAAAGATGTGAAATCGGTATCTCCCTCGTCTTTCGCCTACGGCATAGGTAGTGGAATCTGCTATTCTCGCTCCTAATCTCACGTTGAATGATTCCAGACACTACTCGCTGAACAGCATAAAGACCCTTGCCTTTCTCGCCCTCTTCTCCTTTCTCATACCAAGCAACTATCCTATCGGGTCGTATATTACAAACATCGAGCCAAATTTGGGAACACGCTTCATCATACTCGTATTTGGTTGTCCACTCCCATATCGTGTGGAGATACTTTGGGATGAACTCTTCTTGGTATAGTAGCATCAATATGCGTTCTCGCTTTGTCAATATATGTTGTGTGAAGTCTTCCGGCTTCCACCCCTCGCCACGCTTTTGTTTTTGTGGCTCTTTCTTCACAAGCCGTGTCTTCGATGGCTTCTTTGTCTTTGTCTTTATCTTACTCATACTAATTATACTCGCCTATGTAGTATTTATCAACATTTTCATACGACTGAAAAAACTGAAAAAACTGAAAATTCCACAAAACAAAAAAGCCACCCCTTGCGGAGTGGCTCAAAAACATAAAATACAAAATGAAACTATGGAAACTATATGCTTATGCAGCCTTGATTATTTCACGGATGGTCTCAATCTCCAAATCGTAGTTGAATTTGTAGGCATCAATAATGGTCTTATTGAAATCGTTCATAGGGATGTCGCCATCAACACAAGCCTTGTGGTACTCGTGCCGTCTGATGATGCGGTTGTAGATTTTGTCCTCGTATGTGTGGAACTCACCGAACGCTACCGACAAGATGTTGATGTCAACAACATCGAAAGCAGAGCCTTGGCGGTAGATGCGACCAAGCAACTGCTGATAGAGTTTGTCGGTGGGTGGCAAACAAGCAATCACCATATTGCAGCACACTTTCTGCATACCGTCAACTCCGGTTGCGATAGGCTCGTTGGTGATAAGAACATTGTATTTGGATGCTGTGTAGTTCCAATCAACATTGCCGTTTGCACCCAAAAGCAAACCAGACTTTTCTTCACCAGTATATACTGCGTAGGTCAAGCCGTTATTATACAAAGCACCCTTAATGTCGCTCATAATGGTTTCGCCTATAAACTGGGTATAGATGATGGTGAACTTATTGAAGAGACCCATTTTCGCAGACTGGTCAATCTTGTAGTACATAGTGCTTGCGGTTATGTTTAGTGGCTTGTGTGATGAGAACGCCTTGCTGAAACGAACCATCATAGAAACCTCGCTGCTTGCGTCAAGACGAACGATGTTAGTGTTGAGTTTAAGAATGTCGCCATTGATGTTTGTGGGTTTCTTACCATCACGGCATCCGAAGTTGAATATGATTAAGTGCCACACCAAGCAACCCTCGAAAGTTGTGTGTACATTGGTGCTTGCAGAGTAGTCAACCCCGGTCAGCAGTTCAATGATTGAAGAAACCTCGTTGATGCAAGTGGTAATTGGTGTTGCAGTAAGAACGCTGATGTATGAGTCGTATTTCTTGACACACTTGTTTCGGAAACCGACAAACAACTCTCTGCGCTTGCTATCGGAGGAACAATCGGTTGACTTAACGAGTTGAACCTCATCGAACACAACATAGTCGATTACATAGTTGTCAACAAGTTTGTCAAAGATTTCGCTTGAATTATCCAACTGACCTTTCTCGTAGTTGAAAATCATATAGTTATGCTTGCTATAATCAATCTCGTTTGGGTTTGGGAGTTTACCATCGTAAACATAACACATAGAGTCGTTGTAGGTGTTTTCAATCTCACGGGCGATTTGGTGCTTTGTGTTGTTTGTGCAAATAACGACCGTAAGTCTGGAGTCGATTACACGGCTTGCGAGAATGAAAGAAAGGGTCTTACCAACTCCGGTACCGCTCCAATTGCCGTAGTATCTGTTTTTGAGTACACCATTGGCGAACTGCAACTGCATAGAGTTGTATGCTATACCGCAGTCGTTTGTGGGGTATTTGAGTGTTGCTACCTCATACATCAAGCGAGCGAGCGTATATTGTGCGTAGGACTTGATTGAGTCGAAATTTTCGACAATAGGCACTTTGCAAACAGACGCACAAGAAAGGTCGGTCTTGTTGATGATTACTTGTGCGTAATGGTTCACGAATCCGTCAATCAGTATGCGTGTGTTATCGTCTGCGAGAACCTCATCTATATCAACACCCTCTGCATCAAGGCTGTTGTCAAAGAACGTTGAGGTTCGGTCGAGTTCGGCTTGTGCTTGCTCAACGCTCATACCGTCATCATCGGTATCGTCAAATATGTCGATGTCGGTATCTTCAACATCGTCAATGTCGGTGTCGTCTGCATCGTAAAATAAGTCGATGTCGGCATCTTCAACACCATCAATGTCGGTATCATCGGTATCGTCAATGTAGGTATCATCAACATCATCAAGCTCGTGTAGGTGTTCGTTAAGAACATCGTTAACATCGCTTGCGTTAGACCTCAATAGGTCGTTGACCAAAGAGTTGCTGAACTTGTTCGATTTGTTGAACGTCTTTAGTATAGATGACAATGTAACGAGGATTGAGGGTTTGAGGAAGTCTGCATCCTCGCTGCAAGTGTCAAGCATAACATTAATGAGAGCTTTCGTGGAAGCCTTTCGCTCGATATGTATTTTAGTATTTGAAACATTGTCAGTACCAAGAAAATCACCCCAATCTTTCCAACCACGTTTATCATATGCTGAATTTGGATTCGATGGTAGGTCGTTTGGTTTGTTGGTTTTGTACCACTCTTTGTACTCACTAGCAGTCTTCAAACCAAGACCTTTTAGACGCTCTTTTGCTTCCTCGTATGGGATAAAATCCTTTTTGGGGGAAACATTACCAGTACCGAGAAAATCACCCCAATCTTTCCAACCACGGTTTTTGTATGTGTCAGATGGGTCTGCTGGTAGGTCGTTTGGTTTGTTTGTCTTGTGCCACGCTGTATACTCATTCTTACTACTCAAACCAAGACCTTTTAGACGCTCTTTTGCTTCCTCGTATTGTAGGAATTGTTTATCCTTTGGTGCGACATTACCATTACCGAGAAAATCACCCCAATCTTTCCAACCACGTTTATCATATGC
>JAGHTC010000041.1 GCA_018065465.1 Candidatus Ruminococcus equi | reverse complement strand
AGATTTTGAGTCTGTCTCGTCTGCCAATTCCGACACACCGGCATTTCCTCGATATTATACAACAAACATTCAAATAAATCAAGGGTTATTTATAAATATTTTTTGATATAAAAATCTGAAAGAATCGGTTTATTCTTTATCTTCGATTTCTTCTATCATATTAATTCTCTTGCTGTGTCTTCCGCCTTCAAACTCAGTTGACAGGAAAATCTTTGTAAGTTTAACAGCAGTTTTTTCATCGATTACGCGACCACCCATACAAAGAATGTTTGCATCATTATGGCGACGAGTCATCTCTGCCATAAATTCATTCGTGCAAACTGCGGCGCGAATACCTCTTATTTTGTTTGCTGTTATGGAAATTCCGATACCTGTTCCGCAGCAGAGTATTCCTCTTTCACATTCTCCGTTTTGAATGGATTTTGCTACTCGATATGCGAAAGTAGGATAGTCGACGCTATCTGCGGTATATGTTCCGAAATCAATGTACTTTATCCCCTTTTTTTCAAAATAAGAGATTATGGCGGTTTTTAGATTTAGTCCGCCGTGGTCACATCCTATAGCTATCATTTTGTATTATCCCCCTGTTTGTTTTTATATTCACGCTCAGCCTGTGATAAACGCAGATAAGACGGCATCAAGGCTTCGGCTTTGATTCCTTCGTTGTTATCATATTTTCTCTTTGCACAAGAAGCAACTGAAGATGCTCTTTGATAACGCAGGTTATCTGATGACAAAATTATGTTGTGCAACATATCTTTTGCCGAATTATAAAAGAGTTCTGCTCCGTCACCTGCTATGATTACGCTTTCAAAATCTTTTATTTCATCGGATAAATCTTCACAAGAAACAGCACGGTCTTCGCAAAGTCTTTGCGGTATACCGTTTTCTATTCTGAACAAAGCATTGTAAAACTGGTTTCTTCTTGCATCCATACAGGCACAGATGACAGCGTTTTCAAACATAGTAAAATTGTATGCAATTGACTCAAGAGTAGAAACCGCAACACAAGGTTTGTCTTTTGCATAGGCAATGCCTTTTACGGCACTTACGCCTATACGCACGCCTGTAAATGAACCGGGACCGACATTGACGGCAAAGCAGTCTATATCATCAACAGACAAGGATGCATTTTTCAAAGCACTGTCAATCATCGGTACTAAAGTCTGGCTGTGAGTAAGATTTGTATTGATAAAAAACTCGGAAATAATCTTTTCGTCATATATTGCAATTGATGCAGATTTTGCACTTGAATCAACTGATAAAATCTTCATATTCTTCCATCCCGTAAATTTTAATCTCACGCTCGTTTTCTTTTTTACCATAAGAAAGGCTGATTTTTATACAGTCTTTTTCAAGGTATTCTTCAATATTTTCGCTCCATTCGATAACCACGATGCCGTTGTGGAGATAGTCATAATATCCCGTTGAATACAAATCATCCTCGCTTTTTATGCGATACATATCAAAATGATAGATAGAATAACGGGCATTATATTCATTTATTATGGCAAAAGTCGGACTTGAAACACCATCACAAAAGCCAAGTCCCCTTGCAAGACCTCTTGTGAATGCAGTCTTCCCTGCTCCCAAGTCGCCAAACAAAGCAATGACTTCGTCACCCTTGAGAAAAGACGAAATCTTTTCGGCAATATTTTCTGTTTCAATAACAGATTTGCTGATTATCTTTTTCACGAGAGCACCTCAATTCGTTAATATTTTAACACACTCTGTTCTTTTCATAATGCCAAAAGGAAAATAAAACTATTTTTCTCTTTGAAATTCATCAAAAATTTCTTGATATTGTACCGTTTATTTAATATAATACGATTATGATATACAACAGGGTGATTTTGTGAATACATTTACAAAAAAACTGAAAAACTTTTTTACAAAAACCGACGGACTATTGTGGATGCTGAGTCTTGCCGCAATAGTTTTCAGCATTCTGCTTATTTCGAGTATGCAACGAACAAGCGAATATAACTTTTTAGTCTCACAGATTGTTGCAATAATCATCGGATATTTTCTCGCTATATGTATCTCGCTTGTTGAATATGAAAACATTCTGAAATACTGGATAGTTTTCGGCGTTATCGGGCTTTTGCTTATTATTCTTGTGTTTGTTTTCGGCTTTAATGTAACAGGCACTGACGATACAGCGTGGATAAGATTGCCGGGCGGATTATCTTTTCAGCCTTCCGAACTTATTAAACTGATTTTCATAATTACTTTTACAAAGCATCTTCAGATTCTAAAAGAAAAAAATAAGCTCACAAGCCTTTTCGGTGTGCTTTCTCTGCTGCTTCATATGGCAATACCTGTTGTACTTATTCATTTTCAAGGTGATGACGGAACTGTACTTGTATTTATTTTTATGTTTCTAATTATGGCTTTTGTCGGCGGTGTACAGATTAGATATTTTCTGATAATGCTACTTGCTTTTGCGGTTTCGGCACCGATAATTTGGAAATTCTTCTTGAATGATGAACACAAAAACAGGTTCATCGCACTTTTTGACTTAGACGGAAATTCGCTGACAAACTACGGCTGGCAACAATATCAGGGCAAGGTATCAATAGCATCGGGCGGTTTATACGGAGAGGGACTCGGCAACGGAATGAGAGTTTCTTCACAAATTGTACCCGAGCAGGAAAACGACTTTATTTTTACAGTTGCAGGCGAAGAACTTGGATTTATCGGGTGTATATTACTCCTCACAATTTTAGTTGCAATTATCGTAAAGATAATCATTAACGCGACAAAAGCAAGGGATTACACAGGAAAGATGATTTGTGTCGGCGTATTTTCTATGATATTCACTCAGACAGTTGTAAATATCGGAATGGTACTCGGATTTCTTCCCGTTGTCGGAATTACGCTTCCTTTCTTCTCATCGGGCGGCACTTCTATTCTTTCTGTACTAATCGGTATCGGACTTGTGCAAAGTGTGTATTATCACAAAGACGAAAGTGTCACTCCAGACGGAGTAATTAAAAGCAAAAAATATAAATATAAATTTGAAAATCAAAATCCGATATACTAAATCAGATACACTAAAAAAGACCGCATTGGGCGGCTTCGCTCAGGGAGCAAACAGGTTTTGAACGATAAAAATCGCACGGTGGCTTACAAAAAAGTTTAATATACGCCAGTATATCTGCACTTTTTTATGTCACCACGCACTGATTTTTTCTCGTTCAAAACTGCAAAGCATCTGAAAATGATTAATTTAGGATGAAGAACAATTAACAAAATGCTCGGCATACTGTCGTATGTCGAGCATTTTTGAAGCAGTTATTCGCCAAAATTCACATTTTCAGACTATTTATCCCTAAGCGAAACCGCCCCTAGCGGTCTTTTTTATGCTTATTTAACTTTTCTTTGAAACATTTGCCATAATCGTATAGTTTCCGTAGTACCAACATTCGTCGTATTTCTTAGATATGGTTATCTTTAGCGGAATTTCGATTGATGTTGCCTTTGCGGTTACTCCGCTTAATTTATCGGTAAAGTTGGTTTCAACGGATATATCCGATGCACCCATATCTTCCAAAACAGATTCAGGTCCGAAAATCACAACATTTACTGTTTTGTCCGGTAATTCGCAGTAATATTCGTCGGTGTTGATAGTATTTTTGATATCGCAGGTGAATTCTGCACGCTTATATTTTGATAAATCCACAGTAACAGTTGCTTTTGTATCGCTGCTGATATTCTTGCATTCTTTTGGTAAAGTAATATCAAAATTCAAGGTTGTGTTTTCATTTCTCAATTTTGAGAAATCGACAGTACCGATATTTACTGTTGAGCCTTTTATGGTTTTCAATACTTCTTCCGGACCGGCAATATTTATTGTTTCGGGAGATATAGAAAGTTTTGGATAGTCGGAAGGAGCATTTGAAACATCAACAGAAAGGTTTATTTTTTTTGTCTGCAATACTGAAAGAGTAACAGTAACTTTCTCTACATCGGCTGTAGTTAGTGTTAAATCAAGAGATTTGCCGTCTTTATCAAGGAAAACAAGTTTATTTTCAACAGTTTTTGTTGAGTTCAAGACACCTTCTACTGTTCCCTGAATGGCTACCTTGTTAATTTGCGAAACTTCAGTATCGGGACCAGAAACAGAAACCGTCGGCTGTGACAAAGCAACATTGGCATAATAGCCGTCATCAACTTTTACTTTCAGTTGATTTTCGATTTCAAAATCTTTCTTTTTCAGATAATCGGCAAATACGGTTACTGTTGACGGATTAACCGATGAAACTATATTGTAGTTGGTTTTGAGTCCGACTTTCTTGGCGACAAGAGGCAGATTATACGTTCCCGGAGCAATTATTGTACTTGTCTGGTCGGAAGTAATTTGAATATCGGATGGTTCAAGAGAACCGACTGTTACTCGATTACCGCTTACTTCGACAGAGCATTTTGTGTCAACTCCGGTAAACAGCTGTAAACCTTCTTCTACTGCTTCTGTCGGAAGTTCAAGAGTAACGGGTATATCTGTTATAGTTACATTTTTATCGGTATCGGAACTTGCGTTAATCGCGAACCAAATGCCTATTGACAGCAATAGTGACAAAATAAGCAAAACAACATTATTGGAGATTAGTCTTTGAAAAAATGTTTTATTTTTCATCGTTTCTCTCCTTTCTGTTTTTGAAAAGGACAGAAAGTAAATCAGGTTTTTCATTATCACTCGGCAAGAGTAATTCTGTCAGTTTATTGTATAGTGTTTCTCTGTTAAAATCACGAATAAAGGTACCGCCAAGAGCAATGGAGATAACTCCTGTTTCTTCGGAAACAACAATAGCAACACAGTCGGTTTCTTCGCTGACGCCGAGTGCCGCCCTGTGCCTTGTGCCGAGTGAATCGCTTATATTAGTATTATCCGACAACGGCAAAATACAGCCTGCTGATAAAATTTTTCCTTCTCTTATGATACACGCGCCATCGTGAAGCGGTGCTTTGTTGAAAAATATATTGCCGAGTAATGCAGTTGAAGTATCACTGTTGAGATATGTTCCTGTGTTCGCAATTTCTGTCAGCAAAGATTCGCGTTCAAAAAGAATCAAAGCACCCGTCTTTGTGTGCGAAAACACAACAGCAGAGTCGCAAACATCAGATATAGCCTTTGTTAATACATCAGCGTCGTCATCATTATTCGAAGTTACGATAGTTTTAATGGTTTTTGAATAAACTTTGCTCCTACCGAGTTTTTCGAGTGCTTTTCGAAGTTCCGGCTGAAACAAAACTACAATAATAATAACCGCAAATTCAAATAACGCTCGGAGTATGAAGTGGACCATAGTCAAGTCAAATATCGCAGAGATACCATAAGCGATAAGCAGAATGATAACACCCTTGACAAGCTGACCTGCACGAGTTTGGCGAATCAGTCTGAAAAGGTAATAAATAATAAACGCTATTACAATTATGTCTACTGCATCTTTAAACTGAAAAGTCTTAAAGATAGAAGTGATAGTTGACATAATGTTCGATATCATTTGACTTCCTCCACATACATATTTATTATATTTTAACACATCATTTAAATCTTTTCAAGAAATTTTCGAAATTTTATTTACTGCATTTATAAAAGCATTTATTTCATTATCAGTAGTGAAAAAAGATGGTGAAATTCTTACTGTATCACTATCAATTGTACCCATACTTTTATGAGCAAGCGGAGCACAATGAAGCCCTGCTCTGACTGCAATATTATATCTGCTGCTGAGTATCGATGCCACATCTTCGCAGTCTTTACCTTTTATATTAAAAGATAATACAGGAGCATTGTGATTTTCTTGTGATAAATCTGTGTAAAACTTTATGTTTTTATTTTCTATCAAAGAATTATATATTTTCATAATATGACGCTTTTCTTTTTCGTAAATCTTCTTCGGCGTTTGCATTGACACAAATTTTGCACCTGCAGACAAACCGCAAATCGCAGGAACATTCAAGGTTCCGCTTTCAAATCTGTCGGGCAGAAACATTGGTTGTTCTAAATCAAAAGACATACTCCCTGTTCCGCCTTCTACAAGTGTATCAAGATTTTTGTCATTATTTATTATCAAAACACCTATTCCCATAGGTGAATACAAACCTTTATGCCCTGCTATACAAACAAAGTCATAATTGTTTTTTGACAAATCAATATCAAATATTCCTGCTGTTTGGGCGGCGTCAAGACAAAAAGCGATTTCGTAAATTTTAGCAAGGGCGCAAATTCGCTCGACAGGAACTTTTATGCCAAAAACATTTGACGCGTGAGTGCAAATTATCAATCGAGTTGATGAATTTATTTTGCTTCTGAAACTTTCTATCGTTTTTTCGTCATCGTTTTCGTACACAGTTGCAACGGAATATGTTATCAGCCCCGCCCTTTGCAGTTTTTCAAGTGGTCTTACTACGCAGTTATGCTCAAGTGATGATATGATAACATGATCGTTTGGCTTTAGATATCCTTTTATAACATAATTTATCGAATATGTGCATGATGGAGTGAAAATAACATTGTTTTCATTTGACGCTTTGAATAGATTTTTTATATTATTTCTGCATTCATATACCTTTTGTGCAGTATCCAGTGACATTTTATGCCCGCTTCGTCCCGGATTTGCACAATACTTTCGAAACGACTCCCCTACTGCATTTACTACGGACAAAGGCTTTGGATATGTCGTTGCACTGTTATCAAGATATATCATAACTCACGCTCTGCTCTGCCAAGCACCCTGACACCGTTTTGTCGCAATAGTCTTTCTGCTTCGTCCGATTCTTCGGGAACAAAAAGGCAGTAACCACAGGAACGCACACCTACATTTTTCGGAGTTCTTTGGATATATGATTTTATATTATATTTATCAAGAATACTTTTTGCCTTCATCGCGTAAGTAACGGACGGCACAAGTATAAGTTGTTTTTGCATAAAAATACACCTCGTATTATCATAATATGACAAAATACGAGGTGTGTTTATCTTATTTTTATTTTAACATATCACTCATCTGATACATTGAGGGTTGCTTGTCCTTGATAAATATTGCGGCATTAACCGCACCGACAGCGAAAACATCTTTTGAAAAGGCTTCGTGCTTTATGGATACAACTTCGTCATGTCCCGCAAAAATCACTTCATGCTCACCGACGATGTTGCCTCCTCTTACACTATGTATGCCGATTTCGTTTATATCGCGCTTTTTTCTGTACGAATGTCTGTCATATACATACTGCTTATCGGGCAGGACTTCGCTTATGGAGTCTGCTATCATCAATGCAGTTCCGCTCGGGGCATCAATTTTGGTGTTATGATGCTTTTCGATAATTTCAACATCAAATTGATTGGAAAATACGGAAGCGGCTTTTTTGCAAAGTTCAATCAAAACATTTATACCGAGTGACATATTACCGGAATAAAAAATCGGAATTTCTTTTGATGCTGACTCAATTTGCTTTACTTGATTTTCACTAAATCCTGTTGTACAGATAACACAGGGGATTTTCTTTTCTTTTGCAAAACTCAGTAAATCGTCAAGTATCAGCGGATTCGAAAAATCGATAATTACATCTACATCAACATTTACATCCGAAAAACAGGTGAATGTTTGATACGACAATTCTTTTTGAAAAATGTCAACACCTGCTGTTATCTCGCAGTCATCTCGCAGTAAAGTTGCGTTGTATACTGCGTGTCCCATCTTTCCGCTACATCCACAGAGCAGTATTTTTGTCATAATAAATCTCCTTTGTAGAGAATTAGTCGGCGTACTTGCCGATTAAATCATACTTTGCAAGGCAATCTTTGAGGTCGTGATAACCCGAATAGCTCATCGGGACAAGCGGAAGTCTGCATTCGCCTACATTGAAGCCGATAAGATTCATAGCGGTTTTTACGGGAATCGGGTTTACATCGGAAAACATAATATCCATAAGTTCAACATAATGGAAATTCAACTTTGATGCTTCTACAAAATTGTTATCAAGGCAAAGTTGAGTAATCTTGTGCATTTCTTTCGGGCAGAAATTTGCAAATACCGAGATAACGCCCAAAGCACCAAGTGACATAAACGGTACTGTCTGGCTGTCGTCACCTGAATAAATGTCGAGTTTATCTCCGCAGAGTGAACGAGTAAGCGAAACTGATGAAATATCTCCGTTTGCTTCCTTTGTGGCAACGATATTCTCGTGCTTACAAAGTTCGGCGTAAGTCTTTGGTTTGATATTACAGCCTGTTCTCGACGGAACATTGTACAGAATCAAAGGCAAATCGATATTATCTGCTATTGTGGTAAAATGCCTTATAAGTCCGTTTTGAGAAGTCTTATTATAATACGGAGTAACGGAAAGCAGAGCATCTGCACCGGAAAGTTCGGCAGATTTCGAAAGTTCTATTGCTGTGCTTGTGTCGTTACTGCCTGTTCCTGCGATAACAGGGATTTTTCCGTTTACCTTTTCGGCTACGAAAGACAGAACTTTACAATGTTCTTTTACTGTCAAAGTTGCCGCTTCGCCCGTTGTACCGCAGGCGATAATAGCGTCTGTATCGTTTTCTATATGAAAGTTAATAAGTCGTTCCAGTTCATCGTAATTTACGGAACCATCGGGATACATAGGAGTTATCAGCGCAACTCCGCTACCCGTAAAAACATGCTTTTTCATAATAGCCTCCTATTAGTCTATATAGCCCTCTGCACAAAGAAGTTCTGCAAGAAGGACACCGCCGCCTGCAGCACCACGCAAAGTATTGTGCGACATACAAACGAATTTATAATCATACTGTGAGTCTTCTCTGAGTCTGCCGACTGATACAGCCATACCGTTTTCAAGCATACGCTCGCTCTTTATCTGCGGTCTGTCGGGTTCTGAAAAATAATGCAAAAACTGTTTTGGAGCACTGGGCAATTCTAACTCTTGCGGTCTGCCCTTGTATTCTTGCCAGATTTTTATAATTTCATCGACTGACGGTTTTTCTTCACAGTCGAATGACATAAATACAGCCGCTGTGTGTCCGTCGGACACAGGAACTCTGATACACTGTGATGTGATATCTATATCCTTGCAATCAACAATCTCACCGTTTTCGATACTGCCCCAGATTTTCAGCGGTTCTTTCTCGGACTTTTCTTCCTCGCCGCCGATATAGGGAATTACATTATCGACCATTTCGGGCCAGCGCTCAAAAGTTTTTCCTGCGCCGGAAATAGCCTGATATGTGCAAGCAAGAACTTTGCTGACTTTATATTTATCCTTAAGCGGATGAATAGCAGGAACATAACTTTGAAGTGAACAGTTTGATTTAACAGCGATAAATCCGCGTTTAGTACCGAGGCGTTTTCGCTGAGCATTGATGATTTCTGCATGATGAGCATTGATTTCGGGAACAATCATCGGAACATCGGGAGTATGTCTGTTTGCAGAGTTATTTGAGATAACAGGGCACTCTGCCTTTGCATATGCTTCTTCCAACGCTTTGATTTCGTCTTTTTTCATATCTACAGCACAGAAAACAAAATCGACTTTTTCTGCAACGCCCTTAACATCGGATGCGTCCATAACAATTAAATCAAGAAGATTCTCGGGTATCGGTGATGTCATAGCCCATCTGCCTTCAACTGCTTCCTTGTAAGTTTTACCGGCACTTCTCGGACTTGCAGCAAGAACTTTTACCTTAAACCAAGGGTGATTGGCAAGCAAAAGCGCAAAGCGCTGACCTACCATACCCGTTGCACCGATAATGCCTACTTTATATTCTTTCATAATAATTCCTCCGTTTCCAAAAAAACAGTTGAGT
>JAGHTC010000027.1 GCA_018065465.1 Candidatus Ruminococcus equi | reverse complement strand
ATAATAATTCTAAATTAGAATTATAAAATATATTTTTCAGGAAAATTTTTGCAATAAATATTTCTTATTTTCTATTTTAGAATAATAAAATAAAGTTTGTTAAATTTTTGTCAAAAAACCAAGAAAATCGCATTAAAAAGTACAAAAAACTCCAATTTCGTATAGACATTTTGCAGTAATTGTGCTAAAATTTATGCGTATATGTATGTGGATTATTTTGCTGCAATTCATACTACAAGTTACAAAAATTTTTCAGGAGGAAAAACGATGCAAAAGAAAATCAGCAGTATTCCCTTTAAGGGAACACCTGAACAAGAAGCAGAACTCAAAGCATATATTGCACAGAGTCTTGACGACCCCGGTGCCGTTATGCCCGTAATGCAGAAGGCTCAGGAAATCTACGGTTATCTGCCGATTGAGGTTCAGACTATTATTGCAGAGGGTTTAGGAGTTCCGCTTGAGGAAGTTTACGGTGTTTCTACCTTCTACTCACAGTTTGCTCTCTCTCCGAAAGGCAAATACAACATCTCTGTATGTTTGGGTACAGCCTGCTATGTAAAAGGTTCCGGCGATGTTCTGAACAAACTTACCGAATTACTCGGTATCGGTGCAGAAGAATGTACCGACGACGGAAAGTTCTCGCTTACGGCTTGCCGTTGTATCGGCGCTTGCGGTCTTGCTCCGGTAATGACCATCAACGATGATGTTTACGGCAGACTTACCGTTGACCAAATTGAAGGCATTCTCAGTAAATACAAAGACTGATGCGTGAACTCTCACTCAATGTAATGGACGTTGCACAAAATTCTGTTCGTGCCGATGCATCCTTAATTTCAATTACCGTAAACGAAAGCAAAGAAAAAGACTTGCTCTCGATAGTGATTGAAGACGACGGTTGCGGGATGACAGAAGAACAGGTGCAAAATGTCACAGACCCATTCTTTACCACAAGGACAACAAGAAAAGTCGGTTTGGGTATTCCGCTTTTTAAACTTGCCTGTGAGCAAACGGGCGGAAGCTTCTCTATCGAATCAAAAGTCGACTGCGGTACAAAAACTACTGCAAACTTCGTTATGTCTTCTGTTGATATGGTGCCTCTGGGTGATATCAACTCAACGGTTTCCATACTCATAAGATGTAATCCGAACACAGACTTTTTGTTCACCCATTCTACCGATATTGAATCTTTTACTCTTGATACAAGACAGTTGAAAGAAATTTTGGGCGGTGTCCCACTTGACAATCCCGATGTGGTAGTTTGGATTGAAGAATACTTGAAAGAACAAACTCAAATTATATACGGAGGTGTAATAAAATGAAATCTTTAGCAGAATTACAAGCCATCAGAGATAAGGCTAAAGCAGAGTTGAATTTAAGGCAGGAAAATCCCGATGCTATCAGAGTATTGGTTGGCATGGCTACTTGCGGTATCGCCGCCGGTGCTCGCCCTGTACTCAACGCCTTTACCGAAGAAATCGCAAAGCGTGGCTTGCAGAATGTCACAATCACGCAGACAGGTTGTATCGGCATTTGTCAGTTCGAGCCTGTTGTTGAGATAGAAGTTCCCGGCGAAGAAAAGGTTACTTATGTAAAGATGACTCCCGAAAAGGCTGTTCGAATCGTAAATGACCATCTCGTCAACAAAAATGTTGTTACCGAATACACAATCGGTGCAAACACTTAATAAGGAGGACAAAGAATGTATCGTTCTAATGTACTTGTTTGCGGCGGTACCGGATGTACCTCCTCAGACAGTCTGAAAATTGTCGAAAAACTCAAAGAAGAAATCGCAAAAAAAGGCCTTGAAAAAGAAGTAAATGTTATCACAACAGGCTGTTTCGGTCTTTGTGCTTTGGGTCCCATTATGGTTGTTTATCCCGAAGGCAGTTTTTACTCAATGGTCAAGGTTGAAGATGTTCCCGAAATCGTTGAAGAACATCTCTTAAAAGGCAGAATCGTCACAAGACTTCTTTATCAGGAAACTGTACAGGAAGACACAATCAAGTCACTCTCAAAAACTGCTTTCTATGCAAAGCAAAAGGGAGTAGCACTTCGAAACTGCGGTGTTATCAATCCCGAAAAGATTGATGAATACATCGCTATGGACGGTTATGCAGCACTCGGTAAAGCATTGACCGAAATGACACCCGAAAGCGTAATTCAGACTATTCTCGATTCCGGTCTTCGCGGTAGAGGCGGTGCAGGCTTCCCGACAGGTTTGAAGTGGAAATTTGCCGCTGCTAATGACGCTGACCAAAAATATGTTTGTTGTAACGCAGACGAGGGCGACCCCGGTGCATTTATGGACCGTTCCGTTTTGGAAGGTGACCCCCATGCTGTTTTGGAAGCAATGGCTATAGCGGGTTATGCTATCGGTGCTTCAAAAGGTTACATATATGTTCGTGCTGAATACCCCATCGCCGTAAAGCGTTTGCAGATTGCTATTGACCAGGCTCACGAATACGGACTTTTGGGCGACAACATCTTCGGCACAGACTTCTCATTTGATATCAAACTCCGTCTTGGTGCAGGTGCTTTCGTCTGCGGTGAAGAAACATCACTGATGACATCTATTGAAGGTAAACGCGGCGAGCCTCGTCCCCGTCCTCCGTTCCCCGCACTCAAAGGTTTGTATCAAAAGCCCACAATACTCAACAATGTTGAAACTTATGCAAACGTTGCTCAAATCATCTTAAAGGGTGCAGACTGGTTTGCATCTATGGGTACGGAAAAGAGCAAAGGTACAAAAGTATTCGCTCTCGGCGGTAAAATCAATCACACCGGTCTTGTTGAAGTTCCTATGGGTACTACACTACGCGAAATCGTTGAAGAAATCGGTGGCGGTATCCCCGGTGGCAAGAAGTTCAAAGCCGCTCAGACAGGCGGTCCTTCTGGCGGATGTATTCCTGCAGAACACCTCGATGTTCCGATTGACTACGATAACCTTATCGCTATCGGTTCTATGATGGGTTCAGGCGGACTTATCGTTATGGATGAAACAACCTGTATGGTTGATATAGCAAAATTCTTCCTCGAATTCACCGTTGACGAAAGTTGCGGTAAATGTACTCCCTGCCGTATCGGTACAAAGCGTCTTCTCGAAATGCTCGAGAAAATCACTTCCGGTAAGGGCACTCTCGAAATGATTGACGAGATGGAAGACCTCTGCTACTACATCAAAGCAAATTCACTTTGCGGTCTCGGACAAACTGCTCCGAACCCCGTACTCTCTACCCTGCGTTACTTCCGTGATGAATATATCGCTCACGTTGTTGACAAGAAATGTCCCGCAGGCGTATGTAAAGATTTGCTTGAATACTCTATTGATAAAGACAAATGTTTCGGTTGCGGTATGTGTGCTAAGCAGTGCCCTGTCGGTGCTATCACTGTTACAGATTACACTGCTCCCGGCAAAAAGAAACCCGCTTACGAAATCGACCACAGTAAATGTATTAAATGCGGTGCTTGTATGGATACATGTAAGTTCAACGCAATTACTAAAGGCTAAGAGAAAGGAGATATGACAATGGAAATGTTAAACATTAAAATCAACGGTCAGGATTATACCGTTGAAAAGAATACTACTATTCTTGAAGCCTGCCACAAGTTCGGAATCAAAATTCCTACTTTGTGCTACTTAAAAGACATCAACGAAATCGGTGCTTGCCGTATGTGTCTTTGTGAAGTTAAGGGTGCTCGTTCACTCGTTGCCGCTTGTGTTTATCCTATTGACAGAGACGGTACTGAAATCTTCACAAACACTCCGCAAATCCGTAAATTCAGAAAGACTACTTTGGAACTCATCCTCTCAAACCACGACAAAAAATGTCTTTCCTGCCCCCGCAGTGACAACTGCGAACTCCAGAAACTCTGTCTTGAATATGGTGTTGAAGACGGTAAGTTTGACGGTGCTATGACCGAATACGAACCCGATACTTCTACTTTGCACCTTGTAAGAAACAACAACAAATGTATTCTTTGCCGTAGATGTTCTGCTGCTTGTAAGAATCAGTATGTTTCTGTTATCGGTGCTAACAACCGTGGTTTCGATACCGAAATCGGTTGTGCATTTAACAAAGACCTCGCTGATGTAACTTGTGTAAGTTGCGGTCAGTGTACTGCAGTTTGTCCGACAGGCGCTTTGGTTGAGCGTGACGATACAGCAAAAGTTTTTGAGGCTATTGCTGACGAAACAAAGCATGTTGTTGTTCATACCGCTCCGTCAATTCGTGCAACCTTGGGCGAATGCTTCGGTATGCCTATCGGCACAAATGTAACAGGCAAGATGGTTTCTGCTCTTAGAAAACTTGGTTTTGACAAAGTATTTGATACCAACTTTGCAGCTGACCTTACCATTATGGAAGAAGGTACAGAATTCCTCGACCGTGTTAAAAACGGCGGTGTTCTCCCGATGATTACTTCTTGCTCACCCGGTTGGATTAAGTTCTGTGAGCATTATTATCCCGACCTTATCCCCCATCTTTCAACCTGTAAATCTCCGCAACAGATGCAGGGCGCTATGATTAAATCATACTACGCTGAAAAAGCGGGTATTGACCCGAAAGATATCGTTGTTGTATCTGTTATGCCTTGTATTGCAAAGAAATTTGAAATCAAGCGTGACAACCAAGGACATGATGGTCTAGCGGATAACGATTTCTCTATCTCAACTCGTGAACTTGCAAAGATGATTAAGACAGCAGGTATTCAGTTTACTGAACTCCCTGATGAAGAATTTGACCCGATTATGGGTATCGGTACCGGTGCAGGTACTATCTTCGGTGCAACAGGCGGTGTTATGGAAGCTGCTCTGCGTACTGTAGCAGACATCCTCACAGGTGAAGACCTCAAAGACATTGAATATCACGATGTTCGCGGTATGGAAGATATCAAAGAGGCTACCTACGATGTTGCAGGAATGAAAGTTAAAGTTGCCGTTACTTCAGGTCTTAAAAATGCGGCTGTTCTTCTTGATAAGATTAGAAAAGGCGAAGCCGACTATCACTTTATTGAGATTATGTGCTGTCCCGGCGGTTGTATCAACGGTGGCGGTCAGCCAATCCAGCCTGCTCATGTTCGCAACTTTACTGATGTTAAGGGACTTCGTGCAAAGGCTCTGTATGACGATGACCTCAATCTCCCGTACAGAAAATCTCACGAGAATCCCGAAATCAAGGCTATTTATGACGAGTATCTTGAAAAACCCGGCTCTCATAAAGCACACGAACTTTTGCATACTTCCTATGTAAAGAGAGAAAAATACTAATAATTGCAGCAATTCAAGCAGGGCTGTGACGAAATCGTCACAGCCCTGCTTTTATATTAAGTGTTAAGTTTTAAATGTAAAGTGTTAAGTTATTCTGCATTAGTTGTGTTATTGATGTCTTTCATGGTAAGGCTGATACGCTTTTTCTCGATATCAACGGAAAGAACTTTTACATCAACTATATCGCCGACTTTTAAGACCTCGCTGGGGTGCTTGATAAATCTGTTGCAAATTCGGCTGATATGTACAAGTCCGTCTTGATGTACTCCGATATCAACAAATGCACCGAAGTCGATAACATTTCGAACAGTTCCCTTAAGGACCTGACCTTCTTTTAAGTCCTCCATAGACAGAACATCAGTAGAAAGGATAACGGGAGGCAGTTCGTCACGAGGGTCACGACCGGGCTTTGAAAGTTCCTTAACGATATCGTCAAGAGTCGGCTCACCGACAGAAAGCATCGGTGCGACTTTCTTTATACCGCCTAATTTTTCAACCCTTTCTTCGATATCCGAGATACCGCCGTTTTTGATATCCGTCGCCTTGCACTCGCAAAGTTCGATAAGTTTCTTTGCTATGTCGTAACTTTCGGGGTGAACGCCGGTATTATCAAGCGGGTTTTTGCTCTCGGCTACACGCAGGAAGCCTGCGCACTGTTCAAAGGCTTTCGGTCCTAATTTCGGAACTTTTTTGAGTTGCGCACGGGACGAAAAAGCACCGTTTTCTTCCCTATATTTTACGATATTATCACACACGGTTGACGACAAACCCGCTACTCGTGACAAAAGCGAAGGTGAAGCGGTGTTAAGGTCGGCACCGACATTATTTACGCAGTCTTCAACAATGCCGTCAAGTGCATCGGAAAGTTGCTTTTTCGGCATATCGTGCTGATACTGTCCTACGCCTATGGCTTTCGGGTCTATCTTTACAAGTTCGGCAAGTGGGTCTTGAAGTCGCCTAGCAATTGATACGGCAGAACGCAAAGTCAAGTCGAACTGCGGGAATTCCTTTGCGGCAAGTTTTGATGCAGAATATACTGATGCGCCCGCCTCGCTTACCATAGCATAGGAAACTTTGCGGTTGCAGTCTTTTATTACCTTTGCTGTAAAGCTTTCGGTTTCTCTTGACGCCGTGCCGTTTCCGATAGCGATAATATCGACCTTGTTTCTTTCTATCATATCTTTCAAAATTCTTGCGGACTGCTGAACTTTTATCTCGCTGTGGGTTGGGTAGATAACATTTGTATCAAGTACCCTGCCTGTTTCGTCAACAACGGCAACTTTGCATCCTGTACGATAGCCCGGGTCAAGTCCGAGAGTTGTTTTGCCTTTTATCGGCGGTTGCATAAGAAGTTGCCTCAAATTCGTTGCAAATACCTTGATAGCGCCTGTTACCGCGTTTTCGGTAAGTTGTGAGCGAATTTCTCTTTCAACAGACGGGAAAATCAATCTTGTGTATGCATCACGGCAAGCTTCGATTACCGCATCGGAGCACGGAGAATTGTCGGTCACCATAATCGAGAAAATTGCATTGAGCGGTTTTGTATCGTCAAGGTTGATGCTGACTTTCAGGAAGCCTTCACGCTCGCCTCTGTCTATAGCAAGCACCCTGTGACCGACTAACTTTGAAACAGGTTCTTCAAAATCATAGTAGATTGTGTAAACAGATTCTTTGTCTTCGTCGGCTGCTTTTGAGCAAAGAGTAGCGTTGTACCACATAAGGTTTCGTACACGCTTGCGGATTTCGGCATTATCGGAGCAAATCTCGGCGATAATATCGAGTGCGCCCTGCAAGGCGTCTTCGGGAGTCATAACTCCCTTTTCTTCGTCGACATACTCAACCGCTAAATCTATCGGGTAGGCTTTGCGGTCTTGTTGCTCAAGAATATAGAGTGCCAAAGGCTCCAAGCCCTTTTCCTTTGCGACAGAAGCACGGGTTTTTCTTTTCGGCTTGTACGGTCTGTAAATATCTTCGACCTCGGCGAGGGTTGTTGCTTTTTCCAATGCCTCTCGGATTTCGTCCGTCATTTTTTCCTGCGCTTCTATCTGGGCGATAACCTCTTCTTTTCGTTTGTCGAGGTTTCTCAGATATTCAAGGCGTTCGGAAAGTTCACGGATAAGTTGGTCGTCCATACTGCCGTGCATTTCTTTACGATATCTTGCGATAAAAGGAATTGTATTGCCCTCGTCTAACAGGGCTATAACATTCTTTGCGTATTCCTCCTTTATATCAAAATGCTGTGCTAAACTTTGTGCGTAATCCATATAATTTGTCCTTTCATTTATTGCCTACATTATACCACACTTTTTGAAAAATTCCAAACATTTTGTTGTCACCAAAACGACTTCTTTGCAATAGTATATAGTGTACTAACGAAAGGAGGAAAACACATGTGTTCTAACGGTTTGTTTGGTAACAATAGTTGCTGCGGTATCATCATTCTTCTTATCGTATTATGGTCCTGCTGTGGCAATAACGGTGGTTGCGGTTGCGGATGCAACAACAGTCGTGGCTCTGATTGCGGTTGTGGTTGTGGTTGCGGTTCATCCGATTGTGGCTGCGGTTGCTGATAACTTTGCATTAAACGAAAAAGGCTGTTACGGTAGTAACAGCCTTTTTTGGTAAATAAAATCCTTTTGTGTTTTGGAAAAGAAATAATGTATACTAATGATTTTTGAAAAAGCGGGTAGATAAAAAGCGGTTTTTGGCATCTTCTGCTTTTGCGGCAATCCAATCCAAAACATAAATATAATTTCGTTCAAGAAGGTATATTCTTCCCAATTCGATTAATGTACATACTTTGTGCGTAGAAACAACTTTTTTCTACGCACTTATTTTTTCCATAAACACTGGCTTTTTTGACATAATCGCTATTTTTTGTTTCGTTTGTTTCTATGTTAGTTCTTCATTTTTTTAACATTTTATAATTATAATTCTAGTTTTAATATTAAGATGCCAAAAATTATCAAAAATAACGATTACTTTTAACTTTGTAACCTTTTCATAGTTATCACCTCTAAAGAAGGATTTATTTCCTAATTCAGAGGTGATAT
>JAGHTC010000035.1 GCA_018065465.1 Candidatus Ruminococcus equi | reverse complement strand
AAATTAGAATTGGAGGAAAACATAATGAAAAAAATCAGATTACTATTATTACCTGTTATCACGATTGTTTTGGAAATATTGCCTTTTGGTGCTGTATGTGTTTTTGCATCATCACCAACAGAAAGAACGAGAGAAACATTCTCTTATTTTAGTCTTGTACCCTATGGATATGCTAATTTCTTTCCGTTAATTACGGCTATACTCACCTGTGTTCTTTTCATTCTTGCAATGATTTCAATAAAGAAGCCGAATGTCAAAACGGCTGTGTTTGTGCTTGCTCTTATTGCAACAATCGTTTCCCTCTTACCTTTGATATATGGAGTGGACTATTATTCAATCGTAGGTTGTTTGATTACAATAACGCTTGCTATAGAATGCTTTTTGGCTAAAATACCGGTTAAGTAAGTCGGCAAATCCCTGTTTGTCTTGCAAAGCAAAATGTACTGTATATCCGCTCATATACATAAAAAGACTTGTCTTT
This sequence comes from Candidatus Ruminococcus equi, assembly GCA_018065465.1. Lineage (GTDB taxonomy): Bacteria > Bacillota > Clostridia > Oscillospirales > Acutalibacteraceae > Ruminococcoides > Ruminococcoides equi. The sequence continues at coordinate 2,451 of JAGHTC010000035.1, read as the reverse complement.
CGACAAGTCTTTTTCTATTGCTTACGCCTTAATTTTTACGCTTTTATCTTTGTACTCTCTTGTGTTGACTTTTTCTCCTGCTGGTAGTAGTGCAAGGAATCTCTGTATTTTAGTAGCGTCGAGAACCGAGAGAGTATCATCGCCGAGTGTACCTCGCTTTTCTATCATTGTGTCGTCGTCGGTAATCATTTGTGCAAGAAACTTTTGAATTGTTGTCGCATCGGTAATGGTAATAACTCCGTCGCCGTCTGCATCACCGTAGTAAATTTCAGCAGGACCGATATTTTTATCAATCCAACTAACCCTGTCAAACAGCCATTTGTTAAGATAAGAAACCGTGCCTTGTACATCTTTTCCGGTTGAATTAGTACCAAAACGCAAAGTAGGATTATTCTTGATGAATCCCCATTTTATCTCGTTTGTTTCAAAAGAACTTTTGTAGGTTTTATACATTTTAGCGATATGTGAATTAGAAGTTTCAAAACTTTCTTTGTTGTAGTCAAATATTACTTTTTCGGCATTTTTGAAAACATCTTTTTTCCATACCGAATATACCGTGTTCCAAAAACTGTCAAGTTGACAAAGTTGGGCCTGGAAATTACAGTATCCGCTTTCGCTGTTTGAATTTATAAGTCTGTATCGTGAGTTCCAGCCTGTCGGCTCCTTGCAGCTGGCGTTTGAATTTGAATCTTTCGGTACTTCGTAACTTAGGAATGTCTGACCGCAAGACCAGTCGTAGTCCCACACGGGAGCGGCGTGGAGTTTGCCGTCACCGTTTGTGTCGGAATCTTTGTACATAAAGTAACTTGTAGCACAGGAGTCAACATCTTTCGACAGTTCGTTTATAAAGAACATTTTTGCAAATGACTCCAAATCAATATATTTCGAAAGTTCGTCGATATCGGGATTCTCCGAGTATATGATACCTTCGATTTTATTGAAAAAGTCTTTAATATACTCAACTTCTTCCTTTGTTGAGTATTCGGGACTTTGGATTGTAACCGCCTGACCTCTTTGTGATATAAAACCGCTTATTTCGCTTGCAAAACGGCTGTACATATCGATTTCAAGAAGATATCCGCCTGTGATATCTTTCGGGCTTTGAGAGTCAACATAGGTGTAATATCCCGGCATTCCTGCTGTACCGGAAGTCTTTTTACCAAGGTCTTCTATATCGGGGTTAATTTCTTCATTATCGTCTTTCAGCGAGTGAATATCGGACAAAAGTGACGATGAGCCGATATCAACTTTCTCGCTGACCATGTAAGTTCCAAAGTAGACACCGTTGTTATAGACATTGTAGATTCTAATATTCGGAGTGTACTTGATACCGATACTGTCCGCTAATTTGAACATAACGCTGTTTCGCAGGAATGATTGGTCGGTGTTACAGGCGTTTACAGCATATTTTTTAGTTTTAATATCACCGCCGGTGATTTTCTTTGTCTTGCTGTCGAGCGTAAGATTGAAAGAATATTTTCCGAAATCTTCAAACGAGAACAGCCACGAGGAATTACCCCTGCCTTTGATTTTGCTGACAGCGTCGTTTACAACAACTTCACCTTTTTCATCTGTTGTCAGGCAGTTTCCACCTTTGATAGACAGTTTGTCTTTAGTGTTGAGAACAAATGTGGTGCTTGATGAAGGATTGTTTTTATCGTAGCAGGGACTGTGGGGGATATCCCTCGGCGTTGACAAAAACATTGAGTAGGTGTTCTCCGATTGCAAAATGTGAAGACTACCCGTAACATCCCCGCCGAGTGTATAAACACCGTCTTTGCTGAATGTAAAACTTTCTCCCGAAACAATTTCCCTGTCGTCGATTTTGAGCGTTGAAAAAGTATGATATAGGGGAAGAGTCAGCGAACATCCGCACGGAAGATAGAAGTAGTATTCTCCGTCGGCCTTTTTATCCCACAAAACAAGAGAAGAGAGATTTCCCAGTTTTGAGTTTGTATCAACCCACAACCCGTTGTCAAAAGCATTCTCAACAGTCGCTTCGACTTCGGGATTGCTGTCGTAATATGTCGGCACTCCGTCTTTGTCTATATCTATCCAAATATCACCGTAGGCGTAAGTATAATTAAACCAGTTAGTATCGGTATTTCCCTTAGTAATTCTGATACAGTACATTGTATCATTTCCCAAATATACATCTGATTGATACGCCTTAAACCCATATTCTTCTGCGGTTTTATCATCGGACTTCGGTCTGTTAGCAAATGTACAGTCAAAAAAGTTACTGTTGTCGGTAAGCCACGCCCAAACCCTGTAACTTCTGTTTTCATTATCTCTTATGTAAATAGTCGGTTTTATTTTAGTCTTGTCATCAAGCAAATTGATGCTTTCTGCTGAAATCATAATCACAGACATATTAACTAAGAGGATGAAAACCAGCAAAATTGATAATACTCTGAAAATTCGTTTCATAAATACCACCCTATTATAGAT
>JAGHTC010000076.1 GCA_018065465.1 Candidatus Ruminococcus equi | reverse complement strand
TTGAATTTTGTCGTTCATATTGAATCACCTATATAAATGCATTAATCAATGTGTTTATAAATCACATCAAAGCAAACTAAAATGTAACAGTCTCCTGTGGTGCTGTGAATGATGAAAACGTTGCTGTCGCATCTTTTATATAAAACACTTGTGTATTATTATCATTTTCATCATACATTGAGCGTAACTGTGGATAGTCATCAAGCATTGATTTTCTTGCTTCAACTCGGTCATCTTCAACAAGTGTTCCGGCTAATCTAAGCCATGTGCCGTCTTTGAAAGCACAGATTTCTACCTTCGGGTTTACTGCAATCTGTTTTGATATTGGCTTAACTTTGCCTGTTTGAATATATAACTTGTTTTCAAAAATATTCACTGTACCAAATGGACGAACTCGTGGCTGGTCACCTTCTACAGTTGCAAGGTAATATGTTTGTGCTTCCTTTAAAAAATCATATACTCGTTTCATAAAGATTTACCTCCAAATTTTTCTTATATAAAGGTTACTTGTTATGTGTGTTTATCATTATCCAAAACATCTTTTTATAATAATACTGCCATTGTCTTTGAGCCATTTATTCCATTTATCATATTGAGGATAAGTTTTATACACCTCATCATAAAAGGCTTTTGAGTGGTTCATCTGTTTTCTGTGGCAAAGTTCGTGAACAACTACACTATCAATAACTTCAGGCGGTGTGAGCATTAAAAGACAATTAAAATTCAAGTTACCGTCTTTCGAACAACTTCCCCACCGTGCGCGTTGATTTTTAATAGAAATCTTGCCATAATAGACACCGATTATTTTTGCGTACATTGCAACTCTTTTTGGTATGTATTCACATGCATTAGCAATTAGAGTATTTATCTCATCATCGGATAAACGCCCTAATTTTTGTGCTATATCTGATTGTTTTTCATTTGCCGCAAGTTTCTTTTTTATCCAGCCTTCGTTCTTACTCACAAATGATTCTATCTGCTTTTTTGACATCTTCAAAGGAGCACGAACGATTACTTCGGATTCTTTTACTTCCAGCGACATTGTCTTCCGCTTACTGTGAATTAGTGTGTAGATTAAGTGAGTCTCCAATATGCACTAAATTATTTTACGCAACATTTGCGTTGGTGTTTATATGCTCAATTATTTTGCGGATGCCTGCCCACATAGAGGGGTTTGTAAAAATTTCGACTATGCTTCCCCTATCTGTAAACGGTGACTCTTTAAGTACGGAAAGATCTTTCATCATACCATTTTGTACAATATATTCAATAATTTGATTTACAAAATAGATTTGTTTTTCGTTTAATGAAACATCATTCAAATACTCCGAGAAAGCTTCTTTTGCAACTGCCATATCAAGACCAACTATACTTCTCACAAATTCGCCAAGAGGCTTTTCACCATATTCAGCTTCATAATCCTGTTTTGTGCCGATATCGTTCCAAAGGATGCTTTCCAACGCCTCAACATCTTCCTTAGTCAAAGGAATATTACTTTTCAATTTTGAAATAACTTCGTTATCTGTATGCTGACGAATATAGTACTCTGCTTTCGCTTTGTAGTTCTTTAAATCATCATTTTCGAGTTCTGCTTCATTCCACTCTACAGACAAGATTGCATCATAAAAATTTGTGTCATATCTGATTTTGTCGATAGGGATGTATTTAATTAAGTCACGCAATTTTTCTCGAATATGTTCAAATTCGTTAATTCCCGCATTTTCGATATAATCTGTATGCAGAATTTTTTCTATCAACTCAGACTGTGCATTAATTTCGGGGATATTTGCTACTGATGCGATAGCAGAAACTTTCTTATAGAGTTCATTTCTTGCCTTGTTATATTTTTTACCAACAAGATAAGCAAGTTCAATTCCATACATAAGAGCATCAAAACGCAGGGCTTTTGCATCGTCTTTTTCAGCAATTACAAGAGGAGATACTTCGTTTTTCAGCATCAAGGTATCTTCGTATGATAAAGCGACAAAACTATCGGGATTAGAAAACTGTTCAACATATTTCAAATGTTGATGAACGGCAAAATTTTCTTTATTAAGTTCCTGTACTTTTGAAAGCAAGTCATCAACTAATGATTTTCTGAACTCAATAAGTTTTTCGGTTTGATATGCAAGGTCCTGCAACTTAAATACCATATCGGTTTTAAGATTAAAAATTGCACTTTGTAATGCAATATTATTAACTGCAGGTTTGCCTTCGTTCATACGGAAGAAATCAAAATTTCCGCAGAAATCAAAAATATAAAACTTCTCTTTATCCTCTCCGTCAAGAAGATTAGGACAAAGGCGAGTGCCACGACCTATCATCTGCCAAAACTTTGCTTTGCTCATTACCTTTTTAAAGAAGACAAGGTTCAAAACTTCAGGAACATCTATACCCGTATCAAGCATATCAACAGAAATAGCAATTTGAGGCATTTTATCAGCATCGGAGAACTCATCAATAGCACTTTGGGCATAAGTCATATAGTTATCAATAACTTTTGCAAATTTCGGTAAATGAGGATATTCTTTATTGAAAACTTCGAGGATTTTCTCGGCGTGATTATGATTTTTTGCAAAGATAATGGTCTTTCCTATCTTGTTACCGTAGTCTATTTTTAAGCCATCGGTCATAAGAGTATTCAAGACTTTTCTAATAGTATCTTGATTAAAAAGCCATTCATTTAATGCAGAAGAATTTATCATTTCGGGGAGTTCGCCGTTTTCATCCTCGAAAGTGTCTTCGTAAATCAACTTATCATCAGGGGACAATTCATCATACACTATTCCCTGTTCAATAAACTTTAACTTTGTTTCAATAGACACAAAGTTGACAAGGAAGCCGTCTTTTACGGCTTGATTCAAATCATAGGCAAAGGTCGGAACATCTTTTTCAAGATCAAAAACATCATAAGTACTTTTGTCGATTTCGTTCTTCGGAGTAGCAGTCAAGCCGACAAGAGGTGCATCGAAGTATGTAAAAATATCCTTATACTTATTGTAGATTGAGCGGTGAGCCTCATCGCAGATAACAAGGTCAAAATGACCGCTTGTAAAGATTTTCCCTTTATCGTCATAGGATGAGTCGATAATATTGTACATTGTCTGATAAGTTGAAAAAACACAGCGAGCAGAAAAGTTCCTGTCTTTCTCACAGAGATTAGTTACAGACAACTCGGGATAGAGATTCACAAAATTCCTTTTTGCCTGTTTTACAAGGCTTGTTCTATCTGCAAGGAAGAGGATATTTTTTGCCCAGCCTTTATCCAAAAGCACCTTGCACAAAGCAATAACCGTTCGGGTTTTTCCGGAGCCTGTTGCCATAACAAGCAGAGATTTTCTGCGATTTTTCTGAAAATCATTACAAACCGCTTTGATTGCCGCTTCCTGATAATATCTTCCTGCAATATTTTTATCTACAAAAACATTTGCAAGGCTAAGTCTTGTAGTCTGCAAATTAAAGAACTTCTCCAAATCACGCTTTGAATAGATAGTAGCACAAGAGCGTTCTTGATAGACATTATCAATAATTCTTGTATCAAATCCGTTAGTGAGGAAAATCACCGGACGGCGATTATACTTCTTCTCTAATAAATCCGCATAGAGTTTAGCCTGTTGGCGACCTTTTGAAACATCGACACAGGTTTTCTTTGCTTCAATAACTGCGAGGGCTCTGCCGTCATCGCCATAGAGGACATAGTCGGCATAGCCTACATTACTGCTGTTGGGCATTCCGTAAAGTTCTACTTCATTTTGCCAGTCTTTTCCCTCAATCCAACCGGCATCGGTAAGCATAGTATCAATATAAATCTTACGGGTATCAAACTCGGACAAAGACAGAGGTTTTTGAACATAACTTTGCTGTTTCTCTTCTCTGCGTGCGGTGAGTTCGGCTTTCAAAGATTCGTTTTCTTCTATCAGTTTTTCTATATCAACCTTTGAATCGGGGACAAAAGAAAGAGCTTCTTCAACAGTAAGAGAAAGAAGATTTCGGTCAAATTCTTTTTCGTTATCGATATTGCTGTAACAATAGGCAATAAAATCAAGAAAGACATAGAGATTTTCAAGGCACAACTGTGCCTGTTCTTCGGTTACTTTCTTACCGTTATGGACGGTCATATTTCCAACCCTGCGGATAAAATCCATCCTTCTGAAAATATCTTCACCGACTATAGAGCGAAAGTCCTCGTTATTCATCAAAGTATGCAGAGCATCCTGATAAGGCATAGAAAGAGAGCCATCAAAGGAATACATCCATTTGACAGCAAACTCCATTGACCTGCGACAGTTTATCACGCAGGCATCGGCATCAATATGTAAAAGATTTTCGGCAGAAATCGCAACATCGGCAAAACTGTCGAATCGCTTGTCCTTTTTCAAAAAATCAAAGTTGGTCATAATGTGTTACCTTGTGATAATATTTTTTCTGCTTCTTCAATACCTTTGGGAGATAACTTGCAACAATCTTGAGAATATTCTATCAATCTTTCTTTGTGCATAGTCTTTAGTACCTTCGACTTGTAAACAGAAAAATTTGAATATTCTGTTGATTTGAATAATTGCAAATCAGATTGATTATCCTTCGAATAAAGAAGCAGTAAAGTTTGTTTTTTAATATTCAAGCTAGTATCAAGAACTCTTAAAATATTACCAGTATCCCATATAAGTGAATTTTCTTTATAAGTGATCGAATCAATAACTTGAAAAGATTCTTCAACAGATAATGTTGAACTTAATCTAAACAACTCTGCTAAAACCCATTTTGCTTGTTGCAACAATACAGTAGCATCCATTTTGTTTGGCGAAATATCTTTTTTATGTATCATGCCCCGTTTATTACGGATACAATACATAGAATACAAACATCTTGGAATTATTATACGATAAGAATCATTTATCGTTGGAACTTTATTCTCATATTGTATTAAAACTGTTTCACTAAAATTATCCAGTCTTTTAGAAAAAGGAGTATACCCTCTAAAAATTTTAAATTCTATCATTCTTCTTGCTATTTCAACGAACTGACCTATTTCATTTCCGAAATACTGCCAATTTGCTAGTCTATACTGCTTTAGTGCTTGTTCATAACACCTAACAAAATTACTGGATAATTCCTCGTTGTAATCTTCTTCTAAAATTAATTTCACTTTATTTATCATTGTTTGACATTTCCTCTAATAATGATTTTGCAGCTTCTTCTCCTGGTTGAGTTATTTCTAAAGTCCATTTTTGACCGCTACCTTTACGAATAAAATTAGTTTTTTCATTTTTGAACACAGTCGCAAAATTCGCTTGATCATAACAATTGTGCTTTTCACAAATTGGAATAATATCCTTTCCCGTTATTTTCTCTTTACGTATATACAAAACAATCAGAGCAATATTTTTTACCTTCTCTGATTTACTGTTTCCTGGTATTCTCTTAAGTATTGAAATTTCACCGTCTTCTAAATTAACATGATATACGCCATTTTCTACATATTTATCAACACTACTGCTCCTCTTATCCTCATTTGTTTTCTGCGTGACCGTAAATTCGTTAATTAAACTATTATCATTATCCGTTCTTGGATGATTCTCATATTTTTTATTAGCTCGTTCCACAAATAAAAAAACTGCATCCATATTTTTTTCTACAAATTCTTCTGAACCAGAAATAATAATATTTCCTTGACTGAGATTAACAGAAATGCTTGCATTTTTAATTTCTTCCATAGTAAATTTTCCTTCCTTATAATTTATTAATAAAATATTTTTGCATAAGGCTATCAAACAAAGTTTGAGCCTTATCAAGTGCCTGTTGAACGACAAATTTTGATTTGTCGATTTGTTTGACGAACTTTGAAAACTCGTTTTGCGATGCCATTGGAGGCAAGCAGATTTCCAGTCCTCTAATATCGCCAAGTGAAATAAATTTCTGTGTTCCGCCTCTGATCTTACTTATAACAGTTCTATCAAAGTAATCTGATTCAAGTAATGTTTTTACAAAGATATTATTTACCAAAGAATCATTATGAAATTTAATCAAAGCAACATTCTTTATTGCAAAATCTGCAACAATATCAACTACGACAGGTTTTCCTACTGTTCCTATCATTGGCATTAGTATATCGCCATAGTCAACTTTGGAACGCTCATTGATTTTGTCGTAATCTTCCTTGCAAATCAAATTACAACCCGACATATCAATATGTCCGCCAGTAACATTTTTTGAGGTGACAAGAGGATAACCCTCCGCACAATATTGAGGGGAGTCATGTGTTCCATCCCTTACATCGCATACTTTGCCAAGAGGTACTCTTTCCCAATGATTTGGATTAAGAACCATATCTCCACACATCTCGACAAATCGGGCTTTGACGAGTTCATCCAATTTTTGAAGTTCCTGTTGACGAGCAGTAATAATATTTGACACATTTTCAAACAAAGTCGCATACTCTATCTGCATACTTTTTTCAGGAAGAGGTATTTCTAAATCATTGATGTCTTTCAGCGAAATATTAAGCTGTGCTACACCTTGTTTTTTTCGTTCAAATTGTGCCTTTATAATCGGAGAAGTTAAAATTAGTTTGATGTATGGAAGATATATATCTTCGCTATTGATGCGAACAATTGCCAAAGCTTGATTTGTATTCGCTGGCAACATTTCTTCAGTTACCACAGCTACGCGTCCAATAGCACCAGCAATCGAAAAAAGTATATCTCCGTTCTTTAATTGTGACCTTTTCAATTTTTCATGACATTCATCTGAAATGTATGAAACTTTTTCTTTAATGAACTCGCCGTTTTCAGCAAAGCACTCTATTTTCAAAAAGTTTACACCATCGTCTTGAAAACTATATCCCAAAGTGGTCGGAGTTGTACCTTTCGTTATTAATATAGCTATTTCCGACAATTTGACTCGTTTTATCGTATCCATAAATCATCCCTACAAATCCGAATTTGTTTCTAAAATTTTTTTGAGTTCGTCCATTGAGTTTTTGATTTCTTCTTCAAGGGTATCGAGTTCAGCAAGAATCTCACTTGTGGGCGGATACTCAACGGGTATATACTCGGTTTCTTTATACTTGTTTATTGAAAGGTCGTAGGCGTTATCTCTTATCTCTTTGACAGGAACAAAGAAAGATTTTTCGGTACGCTTGCGGTCTTTCTCTTTTTCAAGATTTTTGAATCTTTCTATTATATCGGGGATATCGTTTTCGGCTATCTCGGAACGCTTGTCGTCAAGCGAAAAGCCGTCTGCCTGCATATCGTAGAACCATACATTGTCTGTACCGCCGTGGCCTGTCTTTGTGAATATCAGCACAGCGGTGGAAACACCGGCATAGGGCTTGAATACGCCCGAGGGCATTGAGATAACCGCTTCGAGACGGTTAGTATCAACTAATTCTTTTCGAATTGACTTGTGGGCATTAGATGAACCAAACAGTACGCCATCGGGTACTATGCACGCACAACGCCCGCCGACACGGAGCATACGAAGAAACAATGTGAGAAATAAAAGTTCGGTTTTCTTTGTCTTGCAGACTTTCAGTAAATCGGCTGACACGATATCTGCATCAAGACTGCCTTTGAAAGGCGGATTAGCAAGAATAAGGCTGAAACTCTCTTTGTCGGTATTTTGGTCCGAGAGGCTATCACGATATTCGATATGCGGATTGTCGATACCGTGTGTCATCATATTCATTGCACCAATACGGAGCATAGTACGGTCCATATCGTAACCATGGAACATACTGTTCATATAATGGTCTTTTCTCTCTTTGTTGTAAAAAATCTCTTCTCGCTTGTTCTCTTTGAGATATTCTCCTGCGGCTACAAGAAACCCGGATGTACCGCAGGCGGGATCACAGATGATGTCCTCAGCCTTCGGCTGCATTAGTTCTACCATCATTTTGATTATGTGGCGTGGTGTACGGAACTGTCCGTTTAAGCCGGATTGTGATATCTTTGACAAAAGATATTCGTATGTATCGCCTCGAACATCGCTTGCCTGCGACTCGTTCATCAATTCATAGATTTCATCTAAAACATCTACTACTTTGGTAAGAATCAACGGCGTTGGAAGCATAAAAATAGCATCACCCATATATTTGGAATATGCACTATCTTTATCACCGTGAAGATTTTTTATAAACGGGAACACAAACTCCTGTACTACGGAGTACATCTTGTTCGCAGGATAATCACGGAAAACGTTCCACTTCAACTGCTGACCGTCAATCTTCTTTTCACCTATTTCAACTTCGCCAGCAAATATGCTTTTATACGGGAGTCCGAGCATTTCGTCTTCTTTTGCGCGAAGATTATCCGCTTCATCCAAGTCATGGATAAACATCAAATATGTAATTTGTTCAATAACGTTTAAGGGATTGACAACTCCGCCCGATGCGAAAATGTCCCATAAACCGTCTATTTTGTTTTTAAGTTCTCCGGTAATCATTGTGATTGTCCCCATTCATTGATATATTTCGCTTTTACATCTTGTTTTATATTATAGCAAAATATCCCAGTTTTTTCAACTAAATAATTAATAGTATATAAGTAAAAATTTACTATAGATATTTTATTTTTTATTTTTAGGATTAAAATGTAACTTTTTGGAATAGTGCTATATCTTTAGCACCCTATTATTATCAAAAAGTAAAAAGCGAGCACAACCAATAAAGGCTGCACTCGCTGATATTTTTTGCTAAAAGCATAATATTTTTTATTCTATTTTAGAATTAAAAAGTTCACCAGTTCAAAATTACTTGTTCACTATTGATTATTGAATTTTTGCTCATTTTGAAATGTAGGTATTAAGCCAAATTTCCAATATCCGTTCATTTTAGCGTTCATTTATAGGCTAATTGAACACAAAATTCTATTTGCATACGATTACCCTATAATCATACGATTACCGATAATCATACGATTACTTTTTGGTGTAATTATACATTTATGGCATATTTTAGTTAATTTTTACTGAAAAATCGCTTTCAAAACACACCGAAATTTTAGGCAAAAAGTGCGTAAAACCGCAGTAATACTGGGTTTTTTAGGCATAAAAAAAGCACCGTAGTCTTGGTATCAACACTACGGTACAGAAGTGGTGCCGGTGGTGGGACTCGAACCCACACGCCATTGCTGACAACAGATTTTGAGTCTGTCTCGTCTGCCAATTCCGACACACCGGCATTTCCTCGATATTATACAACAAACATTCAAATAAATCAAGGG
>JAGHTC010000062.1 GCA_018065465.1 Candidatus Ruminococcus equi | reverse complement strand
TACAAATACTCCGTCTGTTTTTTAGGCAATAACGAAGTTTAGACAAAAACAGTGAAATTGTAAAATATTAAATTTTTCCATTACATATTTTGACTTGGGTGTCAAACAATATTAAGGCAAACTCTTTGCAAAAAAATTCAAAATATGTATCGGAAGGACTAAAATATCAATGAAAGCAACAGGAATCGTCAGAAGAATTGACGACTTAGGCAGAGTGGTAATTCCCAAGGAAATCCGCAGAACTCTGCGTATTCGCGAGGGCGACCCGCTCGAAATTTACACCGCTACCGACGGTGAAGTTATCTTCAAAAAATATTCTCCTGTCGGGGAACTCGGCACTTTTGCCATGCAGTATGCAGATGTTTTGTACCGCATCAGCTCAATGCCGACAATAATCTGTGACCGCGACCATGTTATCGCGGCATCGGGTGTACCGAAGCGAGAGTATCTTGAACGCAGGGTAACTTCGCTTTTGGAAGGCTATATGGAAAACAGACGCAGTTACAGCGCGCACACAAACTCGGTTGACGATGTTGAGCCTGTCGAAGGAGTACAGCGAGCCGCCGCGGTTATCTACCCGATTATTGCATCGGGTGATGTAACCGGTGCTGTGGTTATGCTCAAAGGCGACTCAATAAAAATTCCCACCGACACCGAGCAAAAACTCGCCCAATCAGCCGCAGCGTTCCTCGGAAAACAAATGGAAGAGTAAGCGAAGTGCTTTGCACTTCGCAATGAATAATGAATAATGAAAAATGAAAAATTAATAATTTCGGGAAAATCGCAAGCGATTTTTGAATTTATTACTACCCCTCTGTCAAACCATTCGGCTTGACATCTCCCCTCACAATGGGAGACTACAAGGTTGTTGATTTATATTTACTAAATACTAAAAACTAAATACTAAACAGGCAGAACAAATAAAATTTGTTCTGCCTGTTTTTTGTAGTATTTTGCTGTTGACAATACTATATATTGTGGTAGAATTGAAGTATATATTTTGGAAATGGGTGATATAATGTCAGATAATAAACACGCGAAGAAAGGTTCATCGTCTATTGCGGTGAAAATTCTGCTCCTCGTTCTTGTTTTCATTATCGTTGCAGGTTGTTCCTTTGTAATATATCGTTTTGTTTTTGCAAAACCGAAAACAAATAATATTCCTGCTACAAAACCGGACATTCCAACATGGAATATCCCGTCACAAACACAGGAAGCTACTGTTGCACCAACCGAAAAGGAAGATTTGAAATACCGGGAACTCGCTAAGAAATATATGGCTTCTATGACGGAAACAGAAAAGATTTCTCAACTTTTCATTGTTAATCCCGAACTGCTCACAGGCGTTGACGCCGTTACCGAAGCAGGAGATATGACAAAAGAAGCACTGGCAAAATACAATGTCGGCGGTATCCTATACTCGGCAAAAAATCTTGAAAATGCCGAGCAGGCTACAGAACTAATTAAAAACTCCCAGTCTTACGCCAAAACAAAAATGTTTATCGCAGTAAGCGAAGAAGGCGGTACTGTTTCACCTTGTGCAGACAAACTCGGCACAACAAAGTTCAACAGTATGTACTCTTACCGCAAAGACGGTGCAGAAACTGCAAAGAAAAATGCAAAGACTATTGCAACAGATATCAAGAAATTCGGATTTAACCTGAATTTTGCTCCCGTTGCAGATGTATATTCCAACAAAAACAGCAAGTTAATCGGCGAAAGAGCATATTCAGATGACTTCAAAGAGGCAGAAGCCCTCATCCCCGAAGCAGTAAAGGGCTTTAAAGAAGGCGGAGTTATCCCCGCATTAAAGCACTTTATCGGTACAGGCGAAGCAACTCAAGCAGAAGGTCAGAAATATCCTTATGTCACAAAGACAAAAGAAGAACTGATTAAGCAAGAACTTCCGGGATTTAAAGCAGGCATAAATGCCGGTGCGGAAATCCTCCTTGTCGGAAATGTTGTTATCAAAGATATCGACGCCACTTGCCCTGCTTCTATGTCGGACAAAGTTATCAACGGCTTTATCAGAGATGCACTCAAATATGATAAAATCGTTATCACCGATAATATGCAGATGAAATCCATCACCGACACCTACGGCACAAAAGATGTTGTTGTAAGGTCACTTAAAGCAGGCGCTGATATGATTTTGATGCCCGATGACCTCGATGCAGCCTTCACCGCAGTATGGGATGCGATTGAAAAAGGTGAGATAAAACAATCTCAACTTGAAAACAGCGTCTTGAAGATTTTGACACTCAAATATAAATACGGCATTCTTCAATAAGAATATATTCCGAAATAAAAACACCATCCGATGGATGGTGTTTTTTATATGTATTTTTAATATTCTTCTAATATTTTTCTTGCGACATAAACACCGCTTGCGGAAGCGTGGGACAGCGAATGAGTAATTCCGCTGCAGTCCCCGATAACATAAAGTCCGTCAAGAGATGTCTGCAGATTTTCGTCAATATCGACCTGCATATTGTAGAACTTGACTTCAACGCCATAGAGAAGAGTATCGTCGTTTGCTGTACCGGGAGCAATTTTATCAAGAGCGTAAATCATCTCGATAATCGCGTCCAGAATACGCTTGGGCATTACAAGGCTCAAGTCACCCGGTGTTGCCGAAAGAGTAGGTGTGATGAAACTTTCCTCAATTCGGTTTTCGGTGCTTCGCCTACCACGGATTAGGTCACCGAAACGCTGAACGATAACTCCGCCACCGAGCATATTTGAAAGTTTTGCGATGCTCTCGGCATAGGCGTTGCTGTCGTTAAACGGCTCTGTGAAATGCTTTGATACCAAAAGTGCAAAGTTAGTATTCTCGGTATGCTTCGATTTATCCTCGAAACTGTGCCCGTTTACGGTGACAATTCCGTTTGTATTTTCGGTAACAACCGAGCCGTAGGGATTCATACAGAATGTGCGGATTTTATCGTTATACTTCTCTGTAACATAGACAATTTTGCTTTCGTAAAGTTGGTCGGTCAAGTGCTTGTAAATTACTGCGGGAAGTTCAACCCTGACACCGATATCAACTCGGTTCGAGAGTGTTTTAACGCCGAGTTCTTTGCAGACTTTTTCTATCCACTTGCTGCCGCTTCTGCCGACAGATACGATACATCTGTCGCCCTCGATAACTCTCTTGTCGGTATTTACAAAATAGGTTACACCCTTTTTGTCTATCTTTTCGACAGGCTCGTTGAAGAAAAAGTCAACTTTGTCTTTCAAAAAGTTATAGAGATTTGTCAGAACATCATAGTTTTTGTCCGTGCCGAGATGCCTTACAGATGCATCAAGAAGATGCAGGCTGTTTTGCAGACAAAGTTTTTTTATCTCGCTGTTGGCAGTTGTATAGAGTTTTGTCCCCTCGCCGCCGTTTTCCATATTGATTTTATCAACATAGTTCATAAGGTCAAGGGCAGTTTCCTTGCCGATAAATTCGTGCAGAGTGCCGCCGAACTGATTTGTTATATTATACTTTCCGTCAGAAAAAGCACCTGCCCCGCCAAAACCGTTCATTATCGCACAGGTTTTGCAGTTCATACAACTTTTTATCTTTTTGCCGTCAATCGGGCATTTTCTTTTTTCAAGGGGATTTCCGGCTTCTATCATAGCGATAGAAATATCTTTTTGACTTTTTACAAGTTCATAAGCCGAAAAAATGCCTCCCGGACCTGCTCCGATGATAACAACATCATATTTCATAATATCACCTACTAATAGAAGTACAACAATAATTTATCATATTTTCACCATAAAATCAAGTAACCCCTCCGAAAAGGAGGGGTTACCCTTATTAGTTCAAATTAAAGAACGCTGTTATATGGAGTTTTACGGTTTATTGTATGTAGCCGTATAGCCTGCAGTGTGGTCACTAATGATTTCACCCTGTGCATTGAATGCACGAACTGAGAATGTGTATTCCTGACCAT
>JAGHTC010000037.1 GCA_018065465.1 Candidatus Ruminococcus equi | reverse complement strand
CATATATGGTATATAATGTTATACGAGGAAATGTAATTATATTTACATTTCGGTGCGTATGCACAATTTTAGGAAAAGAGGAATTAGTATGAAAAAAGTATTATCAGTAGTTCTTGCTTTGGTTATTCTTTTATCCCTTGCTGTTGTTTTCCCGACAGCGGTTTCGGCTGAGAACACTTTCAAAGCAGGCGATGTTCTTTATCTCAAGGTTGAGTCACCGAGTTCGTGGATGGCTCAGGGCACAACGCTCTATATGAACTTTACTCAGTATTCCCGTGCGGACAACGGCAACCAGTCGGTAATAATCGCAAGTGCCGACAAGTCAAAATACAACCCTGTCACAGGTGCTGTATATGACACTGAAAAAGGTGCTTACAAGTATGTTGTCACAGCCGACAACGCAGGAAAAACCTGTATGCGCTTTTGGCGCGGAAACACAGAGAAACTTTGGAACGATTCCGTTGTAATTACGGCAGAAGATTATGCACAGGGCAAAAACACCTGCGTAGTTACCGATTGGAGCGACACAGGTTATCTCGACAGCATTTTGTCATATAGCGTAAAGGCAACTTTGAATCTTTCAAAAGACAAAGGTGAAATCGGCGAAGAGTTTGATATAACTGTTTCAAACAGCGATGTTGATTTCGGTAATGTTAGTTACGAAATCAGTATCAACGATGAAAAAGTATCATCACAAAATGCGTATAAATTCATACCGACACAAAACGGTGTTTATACCGTTTCGGCAACAGTAAAAGTCACAAATCCAAGCGGTGCTTTGCTTGCTGTTGATACAAAGACCGCTACGATAAAAGTAGGCTCGTTTAATGTTACTATTGCAAAACCGAACAACCTCTATGCCTACGGCACAAACACAACTCCGCTTGACTCTGAATCGTGGGTAAGATGGAAAAATATAAATGATGTTTACTGTTTCTTTATGCCAAATTCCATGGCAAAGGAAAACAGTTTCACGGTTTACAATACTTTCTCAAGTTCCGTTACCATAAACGGTACTGCAATTCCCGCTAATGAATATGCAACAATCAACGCTCAGCCAAACACACAGTATACTACATCATTCGGCGGAAAAACTTATAAGATAAAGTTTGCAGTATCATCTGCCGAGGCTGCGTTGTTTGTCAACAATATGGAAAGTTTTGACGGCAGAGATATGCTCTCTTATCTTTGTAAAGACAAAAACAATTCTGTTTCCGCTACCGGTGCAATTTCCGGTGCAGACGGCTCAAGCGAAGTAGTAACCATTAAGAAGGTCAAGGGCAGAGGTAATACCTCGTGGACAAACACCGACAAAAAAGGCTTTAATGTTACATTTGACGGTGCAGTTGTCCTTGACGGTATGCAAAAGTGCAAGAAGTTCTCACTTATCTCATCTTTCCAGGATGCTTCTCTTGCTCGAAACAGAATACTCTACGACTTGGCAGATGCCGCAAAAGTTCCCTACGCTTCCGACTCAAGGTTTACCGAAGTTTACTTCAACGGCGTATACTACGGCAACTATATGATGGCTGAAAAAGTTGATGTCGGCAAAAATACTCTTATCCCCGATGTTGCCGATGACGATTACCTAAACCCCGAAACAGGCGGAGTTAAATCCGACTTCTCGTTTGTTTGTGAAATAGACGCTTCTCCTTCTGCAGATGACTTCAACTTCAAAGTCGGCGATTATTCGATTACGATGAAAACCCCCAAACTTGAATCAACCGACCCGAATATCGCAAGTGTCAGAGGATATGTAAAACAGAAATTCTCTGCTATGATAGAAAAACTCAAAGCAAATACAGCAGACCTTAACGAATATATTGATGTTGATTCCCTTGCAAAAGTTTATCTCATCAACGAAGTAGGCAAAAACTGGGATAGCGGTGTTACAAGTTTTTACTTTGTATATAAACCCGACGAAAACGGAAAATATAAATTCTTTGCTTCTCCTGTTTGGGACTACGATAACTCCCTTGGTAATGCAGAAGGCGTATCAAGTGAATTAAGAAGATACGGTGTTACTGACTACACCCTTCCCACAGGCTGGTGGGCAAATGTAAAGGGCGGTTCAAGTTGCGTACTCGTTATCGCTTCTAAGAATCCCTATGTTATGAACGCCGTTTATAAAACCTGGTTTGAAGATTTTGTTCCCGCTTTTGAGATACTCAAATCGGAAAATGTAGCGGATGGCGAAATTTACTCGCAGGATGTTTACTACAACTACCTCGAAAAAGCCGCTGATATGAACTATCAAATCTGGGAGTTACCGTCACAAAACGGTTGGATAAGCGACCACTCATCACTTACAAAAGGCTATGCAACATATACATACAACGAATACGGTCAGGTAACGGGTGTGAACTATTCAACAGCACCGGCAAAAAGCCGTTATGACCAACAAACTTTTGAAGGTCAGTATGACTTTATGATTGATTGGACATTGTCGCGTGCGGCATATATCAGCAGTCAGTATATTTCACACTATACCCCCGAGCCCCCACAACCGACAGAAGAACCGACAACAGAGCCGACTACCGAACCTACTACAGAGCCACAACCGATTGTTGAGCCTGTTCCCGACCTTGATTTGACTAATATTATTGCTGCTTGGATATTTGATTCAACAGACAAAGAATCAGGCGAAAAACTCAAAGAATACGGTAACGCCGATGACGGCTACAAAGCGACAAAGGGCGAAGGCTTGCTTACTATGAGCGTAAGCGGTACGAAAAACCGTGCTTTGGAATGGAGTAAAGCGGAATACGGCACAAAAGAACAGTCGCTTGCTCCGATTATGGGCGCAGGTTCAAAGAACCCGTGGGGTACACCGTATGTAAAAATCGACCTTTCCTCTAAGGGCTATGAAAAATTAAGATTTACAATGTACTTTGCGGCATCGAGCAAATGCCCCGCAAGTTGGAAGTTGCAGTACAGTACAGACGGTGAAAACTACAAGGATATCAGGAAGGCAGATTTTACTATACAGTTAGAAAGCCGTAAACAGTACAAAGCATATTTCAATCTTAAAGAGATACCCGAGGATGCAAAAGACTGCGAAACCTTGTCATTTAAACTTGTTCCTGTTTCAATGACAACAGTTGACGGCTCGGACGCACTCGTTAATACAACAGAAGGCGAGCTTGCAATAAACTATATTGTAGTAAATGCAACTCCTTTGGGCGGATATATCAGAGGCGACGCTAACCTTTCGGGCAATGTTGATATTATCGACGCAACCGCTATCCAAAGACATTTGGCAAGGCTGAATTTCCTTACTCCTCTCGGTGAAAAAGCAGCAGATGTCGACGACGACGGATTTGCTACTATTGTAGATGTTACAAAAATCCAGAGATATCTCGCAAAAATAATTGATGTGCTCTAAACATCTTTGAAAATTTTTGTAGTTGAAAGATAAAAAGTAATGTGTTATAATACTTTTGTTATACTTTCAAAAATCCCAAAGGAGGAAAAATTATGAAAAAATTTATCAGCCTGTTGCTTTGCGGGCTTATGGTAATCTCTCTTACAATTGCCAGTGTTTCGCCTGTTTTCGCAGCTGAGACAGCAAGCATTACGGTAGACGGTAAAGCACCTGTTTCCATCAATGTCGGCGATGTGTTTGAATATGTTTTCTGCCTTAATGCAAGTCAGGAAAAAATAGTCAACGGTGAAGCAAAGACAACATATACAAGCGAATGCCTTGAACTTATCGAAGAGTATGCTTACGACTCGACAAACAAGGAATATTCCGTAGACGCTTATATGTTCCCGCTTACCTATACAAAGAGCCTTGTCTACAACACCGCTTACACAGGACAGATTCTCTTCAACTTCACTGCTGCAAGAGGCGCGGCGTTCTTTGACAACGACAACTGCATTTTCATCCGTGCAAAATTCCGTGTTACCGATTCCGGTGACGGTGAAATTTCTACCGGCATTAAATATATGCAGGACACAACCGGTGAGAAAATTTTTAACAACTGGGTACCGAAGAGCCAAAGCATCAAGATGATTGGCAATACTTCAAAAGGCAGAACATTTATGATAGGCGACTCAAATGCTAGCAGCAGCATTACCGTTTCCGATGCAACTGAAATTCAACTTTTTGTTGCACAGAAACAGGTTTCAAAGACTTTTGACAAGATTGCTGCAGACGCAAACCGCGACGGTTCACTTTCTATCACAGACGCAACTCAACTTCAGCTTTCTATTGCTAATAAAACTGTTCCGAAATATTACAGAATCGGCGGTTGGGACTTTGTAATTCCCGAATAAACTTATAAGGATAAAAGGCTTTGGGAAATTCCCAAAGCCTTTTTTGATGATGATATGAAACGAGTTTTTGCTTTTATACTTGCTTTTTGTCTTGTGTTCCTTTGTTCCTGCACCAACGCGGGAAAAGAGCCTTCAAAAAAAGAATACTTTGCGATAACGCAAATAGACAGATGTGTTGTCGAGCCCGACGAAAAAGCAGTTATGACAAAGGACGACGAAAATTATTACCGCAAACTTATGGATGCAGTAATAACGCGAAAAGACAGCGTCACTTTGTCAGATGATGAAACGAAAAATAAATTTTATATTGATTTACTCATGCAAAGTCCGTATTACTTTTTCCTTTCTGCTTGTGAGTTAAACGGCAGTAACGCAAAACTTACATTTGCTTATGAAAAAGATGAGCAAGATGAAATGTGTGAATTTCTTGACAGCGAATTTTTGAAGATAGCAAATTTCAACGCTGCCGAAACCGACAACGAATTGGACACGGTGCTGAAGATTTACTACTATATTTCAAAAGGCTATAACTATGACTATGACCGCACCGATAATAAAAATCTTGACTCACCGCTGTTTACATATCCCGATAAAGAGATATACAACTTTTTAAAAGATAAAAAAGGTCTTTGCTACGGTTTTGCCTATACTATGCGTTTTGTACTTTTGCAAAGGGGTATAGACTGCTTTTGCGTTTACGGCGACTGTATTTATAACGACGACTCTCATATGTGGAACATCTTTAAATATGACGGAGAGTTTTTTATCTGCGATTCGGCGTGGGACAGAGCAAACGATACATACGCAAGACTTTATAATTTCGGCAAAACCGATGAAGAAAGGATAAGCGATGCCATTGATACGGTAGATTTTTCGACCTATCATTTTGAAGAATACGGCAAGGTAGAATGTACTGACAAACGCTTTTTGATTTTCCGCACGGTTATGCGTTTTTCCTATGTCGAAGACCACAAGTTCTTTATGGAAGAATTCGGCGGAGAACACAAGATGTTTGATACTGAAAAATTTGAATTTATCTAAATTTTATAACTAAAAACTAAACACTAGGTACTAAATACTAAAAAACTGTGATGAGTTTTACTCATCACAGTTTTTTTTATCAAGTATAATATAAAAATCCGAGCCTTCGCCTACTCTACTGATAACTCCATATTCGGCATTGTGCAAATCAAGGATTTTTTTGACTATGGAAAGTCCGAGCCCTGTGCCGATTTTTGCTTGTCTATGCTCTTTGTCGACTTTGTAGTATCTGTCCCAAATGTATTTTTGGTCTTCTTCGCTTATTCCTTCACCGTGGTCGATGATGTCGATTCTGACTTTGTTTTCCTGTACGGTTTGCTTTACCGTTATAGTTTTATCTTCACCGATATAGTTTATCGCGTTGTTGACAAGATTGTAAATCACCTGCGTGATTTTCAGCTCATCGGCACAGACGAAAACGTCTTCGTCATTTTCAAAAATAATATGATAGTTTTCGCTGTCGACAAGTTTTGAATATCTGTAGAAAATGCCACGAATACAGTCGGTAAGACAGAAAACGGTTTTGTTCAGCACGGGAGTACCCGAATCGTATTTCGAGATATCGAGCAGGTCGGTGACAAGGTCAGAGAGCCTTGTTGCTTCGTCGATGATAATCTGAACATTTTCGGGGTTGTTTTCGCCGGGGATGTCACGCATAATTTCGCTGTAACCGGTTATCATCGTCAGCGGAGTTCGCAAATCGTGGGAGATGTTTGCTATCAGTTCTTTTCTCAAATCGTCAACTTTTTTGAGTTCCTTTACGGTAGCGTTTAAGGTGTCGTTGAGTTCGCAAATCTCTTTGAATGTACCGCCCGAAAATTCTACATCGTAGTTTTGGTTTGCAAGTTCTTTTGACTTTTCGTTTGTTTTTGCTATCGGTTTTGAGATTTTCAGCGCGGTTATCACGGCAACAACAATACTGATAACAACAAGAATAACGGTCATTATGATAAGCTGATACCGCAAAGTTTCAACAACGCTTGAAACAGGGGTTATCATAGACTCGACAAGGATAAAATATTCTTTCTCGCCTTTTTTGGTAATGCTCGCACAGGCGAGGTATTCGCCGCCTTTGTTTTCAAGAGGAGGCGGAGAAAGGGTATCAAAACGGTCATCTTGGAAAGGTTTTTTGTTGTCAAAACTTTTCTCATCTTTTGATGAAACGGTGATTTTTCCGCCGTTTTCTTTTGCTCTTTTATAGTACGAGAATATCTCGCTCATAGAAAGGGTTGTGTTATGCCTGTCATCTATTCTTTGCGGGGCATATATCGGAGAAAAAATATTCTCTGATGAATCGTAGATAAGAACAGACATGGCGTTTTGTTGTTCGATATCTTTTACGACCGACACAAGGTCGTTTTCGTCAATATGACTTACGATACTTTCGTTACAGCCCTTTACCTGTGTTGTCTTTATCGCCTTGTAAAACGAATCGAGAAAAACCGTCTGGAACAGCCAGAGGGTTATAAGCAACAGCGCGGAAAAGGAAAGGAAGATTATCAGAAGATAAGACTTAAACGAAAGTTTTTTATTCTTCGGTTTCAAAACGATAACCAACTCCCCTTAATGTAACGATAAGCGTTGCATATTCCTTAAGGCTTTTTCTAAGCAGTTTTATATGGGTGTCGAGGGTTCTGTCATCACCGTAGAAGTCGTACCCCCATACTTTGTTTATCAGGGTTTCACGGGTTAATGCGAGCCCTTTGTTTCGTATCATAAAAAACAGAAGGTCGTATTCTTTCGGTGTCATATCGACTCGTTCCCCGTCTATCGTAACAGTACGGGCAAGGAAATCGACACAAAGACCTTTGTAGATAAATTTGTCTTCTTTTACTTTTTCTTCGGTCTTTACACGCTTTAGCACGGCGTTTACTCTCATCATAAGCTCTTTCGGTGAAAAAGGCTTTACAACATAGTCGTCAACACCTATTTCAAAACCTTTGATTTTGTCGTATTCTTCGCCGAGGGCGGAAAGCATAATAATCGGCGTTGAGTGATTTTCTCTTATGCGTTTTGCCGCTTCATAGCCGTTTAGGTCGGGCATCATAATATCCATAATAATGAGGTCAAAATCGGCGCACTCACAAAAGCCGACAGCGTCGAGCCCGTTGCCCGCTTCGGTTACCGTATGCCCCTCGAATACCGCATATTTTTTGATAAGTTCACGAATACGAAATTCGTCATCGACAACAAGTAGTTTGCTCATATTTTGCCCTCCTTTACTATTTTAATAATAAACATTCAATGTGACAGATTTATGTTGGAAATATAAAGTAAATGAAAATATCAATGTGATTTTATGAAAGCGTCAACCGTATCGGCTGCGGATTTTACTATTTCACCGCAGGGGCGTTTTTTGTAAAACTCATTTGTGCGAACAGTCGGCTCGGGAGAACTTGGACTTGAAAGTCCCAAAAGTTCTTTACAGATATATGAGCCGTTGTCTTCTTTAAACTGCTCGATGACCTCGCGGATTTTTTTGTACAATTCTTTCTTTTCTTCGTGGTTGTCTAAATCTGTATAGCCGTATTTTAGCGACATTACAAGTGTCATTCCGCTGACAGCACCGCAGACTTCCCGAAGTCGTGCAAACCCACCGCCGAAACCGGATGACAGTTTTACAGCCGTGTCAAAATCTATATTGAGGCTTTCGGCAAAAGCACCGAAAACCGCTTGTGAGCAGTTATATCCGCTTTCAAAAAGTTCTTTTGCGTATTCGCCTTTTGTTTTATTTTCCATTTCCTTCACCTCAAAAACATTATAGCATACTTTTAAAAAACGGCAATAATGAAATTTCATTATTGCCGTTTTTAGTATCTGATATTTAGTTTTTAGTAATTTATATTGATGCAACTGTGTTACCGCTTATCAAGTCCTGTACGGATGTTTCAAACTTTGTGACAAAACTCTTGTAAACAAGACCGACAGTTTCACCGTTTAGGGCACACGCCATTTTTGTATCGTTGTAGTCATAGATATTGATGGTGTCGTCATCGCGGCCTGTTGAATAGCTGAAAGTAACGGTTACTTTCGGTGAAACGAGAGAAGCATTCTTTACTTCGCCGACATTTTGAATCTCGCAGATGTTCTGGAAGAATACCGCAAAGTTTGTATCGTCGAGTTTTTCACCGTTATAGGTAGCGCTTGTTGTGGTGACTTCTTCTTCCTCGTCTTTGTCATTTGTGACTGTCTGTGTCGTTGTTGCAACATCAAAAGTGTATGTACCCGAACTGTCTTTTACGGTGATTTTTGATACCGATTCTTTGTTGGGGTCCAAAACGATTTCGGAGCGTAGTTTTTCCATATCGGTAGTAACCCACGAAAGATTTTCGGCTTTCATACTGTAGATGACTTTTGAGCCTTTTTGGAGGAGATACACGCTGTCGTCTTTCGGTTGTGACGCGTAGAGCGTAACGGTTGTATCGGAGTAAATCGCCTCGCATACGGCGTAGGGAGAACTCAAACCGTATTCGCTCAACTGACTGTCGGTCGGATTTACACAGACCGCTTTTTCTGCGTGGAGTCCTCTTATATCGCCCGAGATATTTGCACCTTCAACTTCGCTTATATACATTTTCTTCGGTGAGAGCATAACATAAGTCGAGTCAATCGCTTTGTCGTCGTTCGGTGCAAGAACGATATCGTCCGAGAATGCTTTTCCCGAAAGGGTGAGTCGCTGAAAATCTGCGTTAGCCGTATCGTCGGCAGCCTGATTTACCGTCAAGGTTACAAGGTCAAGAACATTGTACAAAAGGGCATCTACTGCGTCATTTTCGACAAGATATACGGTGTCGTTTGTACCGAAAGTTACATAAGTACCTGCGCCTTTTGCCGCTTCGTCACCTACCGTAATCATAGCGGATGTGTCATCGTCAAAGAAAGTTTTGACAACGGCACGCGGAGAGTCAAACCCAAAGTCGCTTTTGTTGCCGTCAAGGGAAGCAACACTCAAAAAGTCGAGTCTGGACGCATCGTTTGCGATAGCATCGGGCTTTCCTTCTTCTATCGGGATATCTTCAAAACCGACTATGGTATAAACGGTGGTGCCACTTTCTTCTTCACCGTCTTCGTTTTCGGTTTTCGGTGTTTCTGCGGTTACGGTAAATGAACCGCCCTTGTTTTCGACATCAATTTTTTTGATGTTTGCTGGAGCGTAGGACAAAAGTGTACCGAAACTGTTGTTTTCAAGTTCGCCGTTTTCGTTTGTCACAACTTTTGCCTGGTGCATACCGTTTTCGTCGACGCTGTCCGTAACATCTGTACCCATATCAAGAGTGGGCTCTTCGTTTTTTGGCAGGAAGATAAGAAGACAGATAACACCTGCGAGCAAAACGGCGGCACAAGCACCGATAAGTATCCACTTTGTGGATTTTTTCATTTTCTTTTTCGGCTTTTCTTCGGTTTCGGTTTTTGTGCTTTCTTTCGTTTCTTTTGAGTCGTCACGGACATCGCGAGAGAGAAAACTGGACAGAGCAGAAGACTCTTCTATAGTTTCTTCTCCCTTTATTTCTTCGTTATTTTTTATCTCTTTTTCGTCCATTATTTGTTCCTCCTGCGAAGCCAAATAATCAAACCGATAAGGATAACGGCTATCGGGATAATAAAGCGGACAAAGGCTGAAATAATCGTAGCCGTTGCCGAGGATGCAATACCGAGTTGCTGTGCATCAAGGTTTTTGCCCTCAATTGTGATACCGATATCATCACGCTGTGAAACTGTGTTAAACATATTTATAAAGTATGCTGAATTGTTGAAAGATGTTGTAGACAAAGCACCCTCGGAAAGGGCGTCATAAGAGCCGATTACGATAACATTTGATTTTTTGTCTTCTGTACCTTGGGTGGATACAACCGCACCGTTTAGTGTCTGCGGTTTTTCGTCGTTGTAGTCCCAGTTTTCGTCGGCATTAAGAGGCATCAAAACAGCACTTTCGGAAGTAGTGAGTATTGCTTTTGCTTTGTCTTCGTCTTTTATGCTTATCGGCATGGTGTAGAGCATAACAACGGGGATGTTTTTCTCTTTGAGAGCCTTTGTATATGTTTCGTCAGCATAGTCGTAAATGGTGATAAGATACGGCTGCTGGGTGTTTGTCATATGGCTTGTATCTGTTTCAAAGACATAGCCTTTTTGTACCGACATTCCCCATTCGTCGAGCAGAGCCTCGATGTTCGGCAATTCGTCTGTTGCGTGGTCGTTGGGAATGTAGAGGAGGGTGTGACCGTAGTTGCTGTCGTTGTAGAGCCAGTTTGTAAGAGTTTCAAAGACATTTGCGTCGATATCCTGAGTCGGAGCATACATAATGACAAACTGCGAATCGTCGCTTATCTTACCCGACAAAAGTGAAACTTCTTCTGTTTCGTAGGCATTGTTGGCAAGAACTTTTGAAAGGTATGAGCTGTCAAGTTCGCCCTGTCCGGAAAGTATGGTAACTTTCACCTTTTCTTCGGTGGTGACATTGAGTATGGCGGTAACGACAGCCTGTTCTACATGCTGGCTTTCGATTACATAAGAACCGTAGGTGTAAAGATATTCCTGATTGTAATCAAACATATCTTCGGTAGTGACTACGCGGTAATCTTCGCCCGATTCAACTAATAAAAGTGATGAGCCGTCAGACCAATTGACAGACGGATATTTTGATGTAAATGTCGGGTTCTTTGAAAGGTCGATATATTTTAATGTGATTTTGTCGCTGTACTGTTCAAACTTTTTGAGCAATTTGTTAGCCTGAACATAGTATTCATCAGCGGCTTCAAAATCCTTTTCATTTTGCAGTACATAGATAGTAACATCTTTTGTGAGGGACTCTACATATTCTATACTTGTGTTTTGAAGTTCGTAAACCGAACTTGATGTAAAGTCGAATGACAAAGCGGGAAAACGCGTTACAAGAAGATTTGTTACTATGTTGAGTGCGATTACGATTACAAGGAAAATTACGGTGAGAAGTATTGCAATAGAGCCATGTTTTGCTTTTCTTGATTTGAGAAAAGTCTTAATTTTTCCTTGCTTTTTCGGTTTTTGAGGTGTCTGTTTTGTCTCCTTTTCGGGAGTTGTTGCAGGAATTTCTTCGGGGGTTACTTCTAAAATGTTTTTCTCATTGTTTTCCATTTCGACACCTCCTTAACTCCAACGCCTTTTTTCAAGTACGCGTATTGTGAGGAAAATGAAGATTGCAATAACGCTTACGAAAAAGACGAGATTTGATAAATTCAAAATACCGTAGGTAAAGTTTGAATAATTCTGATTAAATGAAACAGCGTTGAAAATCTTTGTGATAAAATCAACGGAGATAAGGCTTGATATAGAATCAAGCATATAGATAAACAGTCCTGCACCTATAGAAACAATCGCTGCGATAATCTGGCTTTCTGTCAACGCCGAAATGAAAATGTCGATAGCAATTAATGCACCGCCCAACAGCAGGATACCGAGTATAGTGCAGAGAATAACCGCAAAATCGGGAGTGACAAAGAAGCAGATAATTATGGTGTAAATGATGAAAATCGCAACACAGCAGGCATAGAGGATAAAAGCGGAGAGGAATTTTCCCATAACGATGTCAAAAAGACTTACGGGAGAAGTAAGGAGTGCCTGGTCGGTTTTCAGTTTCTTTTCCTCGGAAAAAGATTTCATGGTAATCAGCGGAATGAGGAAAAGTATAATCATAAACATATTGGAGAAAACGGGAGTGAGCGAACTTGAATCGTAGTACAGGCAGAATACATAGAAATAAAGCCCCGAGAAAAAGAAGAATACAGCCATAACTATGTATGCGATAGCCGAATTAAAATACGATGACAGTTCTCTTTTGAGTATAGCACCCATCAGTTGTTTCCTCCTTTTCTTGTAGAATTTTCGGTAAGTTTCAGGAAACTTTCTTCAAGCGACATACCGCCGTTTTTCATCATAAGGATGGGGCAGTCTGCCTTTGCCATAGCCCTGAAAACACTTTTTCGAATATCAGTATCGGAGTCGTACTCAATCTTGTAGGTGTTTAGTCCTACAGTGCGGACTTTTTTGACGCCGTAAACATTGTTGAGTATTTCGCTTATTTCGTTTTGTGAGCCTTCGGCTTCAAGGAGAAGTTCACCCTGTCCGGAAATGACATTTGCAAGGTCTTTTGTCGGAGCATCGGCAACGATTTTGCCGTTTGAGATAACAACTATCCTGTCACAGGTAGCGGAAACTTCCGACAAAACATGGGATGAGAAAATAACCGTGTGCTTTTTACCGAGGCTTTTGATAAGAGTTCTTATCTCGACAACCTGTTTCGGGTCCAAACCTACAGTAGGCTCATCAAGGATAAGTACGGGCGGATTTCCCAAAAGTGCCTGGGCAAAGCCGACACGCTGTTTATATCCCTTTGACAGGTTTTTGATAATCCTGTCTTTTACCCCGTCAATCTTGACAATTTCCATAACCTCTTTGATATGTTCGGCTTTCGGAAGTTTTACCTTTTTCAGGTCAAACATAAATTCAAGATACTTTATAACCGTCATATCGGGATAAAGCGGAGGAATTTCGGGAAGATAGCCGATTTTAGCCTTTGTTTTTATCGGTTCGTCCAAAATTTCACTGCCGTCTATCGTGACAGTACCGTCTGTTGACGAAAGATAGCCTGTGATGATATTCATTGTTGTACTTTTTCCTGCACCGTTGGGGCCCAAAAATCCGAGTATCTCGCCCGTCTGCGCAGTAAAGCTGATGTCATCAACAGCCTTAATATCGCCGTAGCATTTAGTGAGGTTCTTTACCTCGACCATAAAATCATCTCCTACAAAAGAGTATTACAAATATAATACTACACAAAAATTTATTGAAAAGCGATTTTGCAAAAGTTTCAGAAAAACAACACAAAATCAATAGACAACCGTCACACTGACAAAGTTACGGTGTCGTCTTTGTCGGAATCGAAAAGTGTAATACAACCCTGCGGACAGTTTTCCACACATTTGTAGCAGGCTGTACATTTGCTTTCATCAACAAAAGCACAGAAGTCGGTGACTTTGACAGCACCTGCTTCGCAGACTTTTTCGCACTTTTTACAGCCGATACAGGAAACAGCACAGGCTTTTCGTGATACTGCGCCTTTGTCTTTGTTTGAACAACGGACAACTGCCTGGTCTTTGTCGCTGACAAAAGAAATAATATGACGAGGGCAGGTTTTTACACAGACAGAACAACCTCTGCACTTGTCTTTGTCAACGAGGGCAACACCGTTGCAAACGCTGATTGCACCGTAAGGGCAGGCTCTTTCGCAGTCGCCCAAACCGATACAGCCGTAAGAACACGAGGTAACGCCTGCGCCGATTCTTGCGGCTGCGGCGCAACTTGTAATTCCGTCGTAGATTGCTTTGTCTTGAGTGTTGTCGCAGTTGCCCATACAGTGAACAAGAGCGGTTTTGTATTCAACTGCCCCTGCTTCTACTCCCAAAACTGCTGCAACATCTTTAGCACACGCTTCACCGCCGACAGGGCAAAGTCCGGGTTTGGCAGTTCCTTTTGAAAGTGCTTCGGCATAGCCCGAGCAACCGGAAAAACCACAGGCACCACAGTTTGCACCGGGCAAAACTTCAAGTACTCTTTCAGCGGTTTCGTCTTTTTTAACTGCCATAACTGCCGCAGATACTGCGAGAATAAGACCGATAAGAAGTCCCATTCCCGCTACAACGACAACGGCAAAAATAATCGAAGAAAAATCAAAATTCATATCATTTCCTCCTTAACCCAAAGGGATGAGCTTGTCGACAAAGCCTGCAAATCCCAAGAATGAGAGGGATACGAGCGATGCCGCAACAAGAGTTATCGGAAGACCTTGGAGCGATTTCGGAATATCGCAGTTTTCCATTTTACCTCTGACGCCTGCGAACATTACCATAGCAACCAGGAAGCCGATACCTGCGCCCAAAGCGTTGATTAAAGCGTGACCGTAGGTGTATGTATATGCCGTGGTTGTAGTAACTTTCTGCAAAACGAGCATAGTAACGCCCAAAATACAGCAGTTTGTTGTAATAAGGGGCAGATACACGCCGAGTGATTTATAAAGAGAGGGGATGTACTTTTTGAGTACGGTTTCAACTAATTGAACAAGTCCCGCGATGATGAGAATGAATATTATCGTTTGCAGGTAGTCAAGTCCGTTTGGTAAAAGAAGATAGGTATATATCGGGAAAGTAACTGCCGTAGCAAGTACCATAACAAAGGTAACGGCAACACTCATACCGACAGCGGTGTTGAGCTTTTTGGAAACACCGAGGAAAGGACAAATTCCTAAGAATTTGCAAAGGACATAGTTTTCGGTCAATATAGCCGCAAGGAAAACGGCAACTAATGATTTAATTAACATACTGCCGCCTCCTTTCCGTTATCGTCTGCATTATCGGATAAAGCGGTTTTTGTTCCTTCACATTCTGTCTGTGAGCATTTGTCTTTCATCGGACAGCCTGCACAGGGCTTATTGACAGGAGTTTTGCCCGCCTTTGTGTTGAGTTTGTTAGCAAGGGCAATAAGCATACCGAAGACAAAGAAGCCACCGGGAGGAAGAATGAAAATAAGAATTTGAATGGGCATAATCTGTACACCGAAAAGTGAGCCCGAACCCAAAAATTCTCTTATCATACCCATAAGGAGTAATGCCGCAGTAAAGCCGACGCCCATACCGAGACCGTCGAGAATAGACGGCAAAACGGGATTTTTGCTTGCATACATTTCGGCACGACCTAAGATGATGCAGTTAACAACGATAAGCGGAAGATAAATTCCCAGCGAATCGTTAATAGCGGGTGAGAACGCTTTTACAAGCATTTGAACAATGGTAACAAAGCCTGCGATAATGGTTATGTATGCGGGAATGCGGACTTTGTCGGGGATAACTTTACGCAAAAGGGAGATAACGGCATTTGAGCAAACAAGTACCGCAGTAGCGGCAATACCCATACCGATAGCATTTGATGCCGAAGTGGTAACGGCAAGCGTGGGACAGGTACCGAGTACCAGGCACAAAACGGGATTTTCTTTTACAATGCCTTTTGTAAATTCACGGAATAAACTTTTTTCTGCCATTACTGCTCACCTCCTGCAAATGTATCGCTCACAGCCGTATCGAATACAACCGACTGATATTTTTCACACGCTTCGTTTACTGCCGCAATTACCGCACGCGAACTTATTGTTGCCGATGTAACCGCGTCAACGGATTGACCTTCTCCCGAGTAGTCTTTGTTGACAATCAGGTCGGGATTGGAGAGAAGTCCGACAAAGCCGTCAGTAAATGATTCGTTTGATGTGTTTTTACCAAGACCGGGGGTTTCGTCATCGTTATAGTAGACATCAATACCGAGGATTTCTCCGTCTTTAATTCCGGTCATAACTTTAATCTGTCCGCCGTAGCCGTTTGACACGGTTGAGATTGCATAGCCGACAACATTATTGTCTTCGTCAAGTGCTTTGAAAATGCCGTCTTCGACTTCTTCAAAAGTCTTTGCGTCTTTTACTACAACGAGCATAGACGCCTGTTTTGAGTTTTCGTCATTCTCGCTTATCTTGTCTTTTGTTACGGCATTGGTGAATGCAAGTGCCGCCGTGATGATAAGGCAGATAAGGAAAAGCGAAAAGGTGGGGATGAAAATATCTTTGAAAGTTACTTTTTTCATTATTTCTCCCCCTTTGCTTTTTTGACCGTGCCGAGCGATTTCGGAGTGGTCAGGTTTTCAATATGAGGAACAAGTACATTCATAAGCAGGATGGAGAACGATACGCCCTCGGGCATATTCGAATATGTACGCAAAAGGATAGTGAGGATACCGCAACCTGCGGCGAAAATGATTTTTCCCGAGAAAGTAATCGGTGATGTTGTGTAGTCGGTAGCCATAAAGATAGCACCAAGCAAAAGACCGCCCGAAAGAATCTGATACAAGGGGTCACCGCCGACAACAAGTGTCATCAAGGCAGCAACGCCGACATATACAACGGGAATAACGGGGCTGATTACTTTTCGAATTACAAGGTAGATACCGCCGAGTATCAAAGCAGCGGCACAAACTTCGCCGATACATCCGGGGCATTTACCGAGGAACAATTCTATGTATGAGTATGAGCCGATATCGGAAAGAGGGGTAGCGGAAGTTAAAGCATCAACGCCCTCTTTGTAGAAAAAGGCTTTCGGATATGTCATCATATCGTTGGGGAAAGAAACGAGCAGAACGATTCTTGCTGCCAAAGCGGGGTTTACAAAGTTCATACCGATACCGCCGAAAAGTTGTTTTACAGCAACAATAGCAACAATACAGCCGAAAACGGCGATAAGCGGATTTATGTTTACGGGGAGATTGAGCGCAAGCAAAAGTCCTGTGACAACAGCGGACAAATCACCGATAGTTGTGTCACGCTTCATAATCTTTCTTGCGATATATTCACACAGCACACAGGATGCAACACATACACCGATGAGTACAAGCGAACGCATACCGAAGATGATACAAGCGGCAACGGATGTCGGCAAAAGAGCGATAATGACATCAAGCATAATTCTTCTTGTGCTTGCATTTGAGCTCAAATGCGGAGAAGAACTTACATAAAGTTTGTTTTCCATTACTCTTTCGCCTCCTTTTGTGCCTGTTCTTTTTTGTAGTTATTGTAGAGTTGTTTTCCAAGCCTCAAATTTTGAACAATATGGCGTTTTGCAGGACAGGAGAAAGAACAACATCCACATTCCATACAGTTTAATATGTTGAGTTTTGAAAGTGCCTCAAAGTCTTTTCTGTCGACAGCATTCGACAGCGACTGGGGCATAAGTTTCATCGGGCAGGCACTAACGCATCTGCCGCATCTGATACAGGCAGAGGGTGTTTGCAGTTTTGCTTCCTTTTCTGCGAAAGCGATTATTGCGTTTGTCTGTTTTATCACAGGCATAGAATCATCTGCAAGTGAATTACCCATCATCGGACCGCCCATAAGGAGTTTCTTCGGCTCGCCTTTGTAGCCACCGCAAAACTCGATAATGTCTTTTATCGGTGTGCCGATTGGGGCGATAACATTTTGCGGATTGTTTATCGCAGTGCCGTCAACGGTGATTCGTTTTGTCACAAGTGGCATACCTGTTTTTAAGTATCTTGACAGGAACGAAATCGAGCCGACATTCATAACGATACATCCGGCATCTGCGGGAAGTCCGCCTATCGGTACTTCGCGGTTGGTGCAGGCTTTGATGAGTATTTTCTCTGCGCCCTGCGGGTAAGATGCTTTCAGCGGAAGAACTCGGACTTCGTCGTATTTGTCAACTTCGTTGTCGGCAATCTCTCTTAAGATTTTTATTGCATCTGGTTTATTGTTTTCAATACCGATGATAACTCTGTGAATGTCGAGAATATCCTTAACGGCGTAAACGCCCGCCATAATATCCCAACTGTTTTCTATAACTTCTCTGTGGTCACTTGTTATGTAAGGCTCACATTCGGCAACATTGATGATGAGGGTGTCAACGGTTTTGCCTTTTGGAATGTTCAACTTAACGTGTGCGGGAAAACCTGCACCGCCCAAGCCGACAAGACCGCTTTGCCTTACGGCTTTGAGTAGGTCGTCGAGGTTCTCAACCTCTGGTGCTTTTACACTTTCGGATACTGCCATCTCGCCGTCGGATTCGATGGTAATCGCATCGACCTTTGACGAATCGGGCATAGTAATTTTGTCAATCTTTTTGACTGTTCCCGAAATGCTCGCGTGAATAGGTGCGGATACAAATGCCTCGCTGTCGCCGATAATATCGCCGATTTTGACGGTGTCGCCGATTTTGACCGTGGGCTTGCACGGTGCGCCTATGTGCATACTCATCGGAATAGTTACGCTCTTTACATCCGTCATCACAACAGACTCTTTTTGTGCCGTGTTCTTGTTGTGAGGGGCGTGAACTCCTCCGTGTGTACGATAAGCGTGCTTCGGAAAAATCAGTTTTTCTGCCATACTCTTATCCCCTTATATTCGTATTTACGAAAGATACAAACTTTCTTATTTTATACTATACCATTAATATAGCAATTTTTCAATATGAATAATGAACTTTATTGCGGAAAAAATAATCTATATCGGAAATGAACTAATTTAACTAAAATCGAGTACGGAGTTGATTTTATGCAATATTTATACGCTTTTCTTGTCGGTGGGGCTTTCTGCGCAGTCGGTCAGATTTTGATTGACAAAACGAGCCTTACTCCCGCAAAAATCCTGACGGGATATGTGGTAGTCGGAGTAGTTCTCGGTGCGCTTGGAATTTACGGCTATATCTCAGATTTTGCGGGTGCGGGTGCATCTGTACCACTTTGCGGTTTCGGAAACCTTATGGCAAACGGGGTGAAAAAAGCAGTAGATGAGTACGGCTTTCTCGGAATTTTCACAGGTGGACTGACCGCATCAGCCGGCGGAATAACCGCGGCGATAGTGCTTTCGTTTTTTGTAAGCATTTTCGCAAACGCAAAGGAAAAGTAAACAAAAGAAAAATCCCCGAAAATCGGGGAAATTTAAAATAACCAAAAAACTATTGAAATTTCATTTCTCTTGTGCTATTATAGTTAAGCATCAAAAAATGCTTTTGCTGGTATAGCTCAGGAGGCAGAGCGCATCCTTGGTAAGGATGAGGTCGGCAGTTCGAGCCTGCCTATCAGCTCCATCGTCGTCGCAAACATCACTCGTTTGCGGCGATTTTGTTTTTTTACAAAAAATCCCCGCAGTACTCGCTTTGTTGCTCCTCCTCTCCCCAAAATCAGAGATTTCGGGGACCCCTTTTGTCGCTTGGCAAAGCCATTATACGGCTACCAAGCGATTTCTTTTTTGCAGAGTTTTGCAAAAATATGCAATTTGATGTTTGTTTGATGTTTGTTTAATTACATCAGCTAATTATTACTTTTTGTTTTCTCTCGACTTAATTCCATAGAAAAGAACAATACAGTTCCAGTTGTTGAAACATTTTCTGCAATCTAAAAGGCAAGCGTTTTTTTACTAAACTTTATGTGACAAAAATGGGATACTTATATTGAAAATTTGCAAGTTATATTATATAATCTATGTGACAAAAAGGGGGCATCTGCTGTGGTAATATATAGATAAAGCGAGGAGGCAACAATATGAACGCAAAGCAACCGAAGAAACTTATGATAATGAATATCCTTGATATTTTGAAGAAATATACTGACGAAAATCACAGGCTCAGTCAAAAGGAAATCGAAGATATTTTGAAAAAAGAATACAATATGAAAACAGACCGCAAATCTATTAAACGCAATCTTATGAACCTTATTGAGTTTGGATACGAGATTGAATACAGCGAGTCTTGTCGTATGGTCAAAAACCCTAAAACGGGCGAAATGGAAGAAAGTTATATGCTATCGGACTTCTATCTTGTCAGGGACTTTACAGACGGCGAACTAAGGCTACTTATAGACGGACTTCTCTTTTCAAAGCATGTGCCGTACAGTCAATGCAAAGAACTCGTTGACAAGTTAGAAGGACTTTCTAACATATACTTTCGCTCTCGTGTAAAGCACATTGCGACAATGCAGGACAACAGTACAGACAACAAGCAAGTATTCTTCAATGTTGAACAAATAGACGAGGCAATCTCACATAAAAAGAAAATCGCTTTTCGCTATCTTGAATACCAAACTGACAAGAAAATGCACCCAAAAAAACGCTATGACGGCTCAGAAATTTATATTGTCAGTCCATACCAAATGGCGGCAAAAGAAGGCAAGTATTATCTCATCTGCAATTTTGACAAATACAACGATATTTCAAACTATCGAATTGACAGAATGAAAGACATTGAGATTTTAGACGAAAGTGTTAAACCTTTTGAAACCTTACAGGGTGCAAATAAAATGCCGCTTGACCTTTCTAAATATATGAAAAGCCATGTGTATATGTATTCAAGCGACAACTGCAAGGCAAAACTGCGTATTGTTAAACCGATGATAAGTGATATAATTGATATGTTTGGAAAAGATGTCAGTTTTTCAAATGAAGATGAAAACGGCGTTACGGTTACAGTCAACGCAAACGCAATGTCAATCGAGCATTTCGCCCAAAGTTTTGCACCCGATGTTGTAGTGTTAGAGCCGAAACATCTCGCAGAAAAAGTAAAAAACCGCCTACAAAAAGCGGTAGAAAAATATGATAATTAATAAAGGGAGTTTTATTATGCTAAATAACAAATTGATTGTGCAATTTCTTTTGAGAGAAACAATTCCGCCAAAAAGCAAAGAAAAAGATAGAATATACGATGCAGTTTTCAAAGCTCATCGTGATGTATTGAGTGGAAGATTTTATTTGCCAAATTATTGTAATTCAAAGAATGGTTCAAACGAAAATTCACTTGTTATTGTTTTATACAAGTATATCACTGAAAAAAAATTATGTAATAATAACATGCCTGCTAAATCATCTGATTTGATTTGCTACTTGTGTAAAAAATTTCCTAATGTAGAGTTTGGTGCTATACAAAAATTAGTAAATATGACTCTTAAATATTTAGTTTGTCTATATGAATTTGACAAACCTATTTTTAGAGGATACAAAATAGATTCTATTGGATATGACTGTCCGATTGATAGTAATATTCTTAACAAGTTAGGAACAAAGCATACTGTATGGACAAAAATGGACAAAAAAGAATATCTATGTGTCCAGAAAGAAATACATAATAAACTTATAGAAAATGGGCACGACGGCGGGAATTTATTATTTGACTTAATAAACTGGAATTAATGGATAGCGCAATATGAGCAAAATTGAATTACTACGCACATCATGTACAGACCAGGTTTTTGATGCTTTTAATTTTTAATACTAACAACAAAGCACCGTCACTACTTAATTGATAGTGACGGTGTTTTTTATTGCTTTTTGTTATTCTATTACATATTCTATGTCGTTTTCTTTTGCATATTTTTCTGCACAACTTCCTGCGGTAGTGTGAATTACTAGACTTGGGCACTCACTAAATGCAAAATCTCCAATACTTGTCACACTATCTGGGATTATTATACCCTCAAGGTTTGTACATCCTTCAAATGCACTTTCTCCAATACTCGCTACGCTATTGGGGATTATGACACTATAAAGATTCGAACAATCATAGAATGCATTGTTTCCTATACTTGTCACACCATAAGGAATTGTAACGCTATTAAGACTTAAACAACTAAAAAACGCCCAATTTCCAATACTCGTTACGTTGTCGGGAAGTGTTACATCTGCATCATTTCCTGTGTACTTCGTAAGCACACCGTTTTTAACTATAAAATCTGATAAATCACTCATATTTTTACCTATCCTTTATATCTGTTATTTTTTCCCGAAGTGGTTTTTTACCGCCTTGTTTGTGTTGTGGCGCTGGACTGCGCCGATTGCATTTGCTATATCTTGATGATTCTTTGCTTTGCGTATTTCTTCGCTCTGTCTTTCTGTTGCTTCTATCTGTTGAGCTGCTAACATATTTTGCTCATCAGCGAGTGCATTTGCAAGTTGTTGTTCACGCAATATTTCTTCGTCAAGACAACGCTGCAAGTGTTTGTCATATAACTCAATCGCACCTTTGATGTCGTATTCTGATGCATAAATCGTGTTGTAGATATACTCCAAAGCATCAATACTCCTGTACTGCATAGGCAGTATTCTTGTAGAGTTATATAACTCTTCTAATTCGTTTTGTGTGTTTTCAAGTCTTGATTTTGAGTCGGCGATTTTTTGTTTTATATCATCTTCCCATTTTGCTTTTTCTTGTTCGTAATTTGGAATTGTTACTTCGTTATATTCTTTTGTCGCTTTCTCAAAAGCATCGTCAATCTCTTTTTGCTTTCGACTTACTTCCTTATCAATATCAGAACACTGCTTTTTATACTCTTCACTGTTACGAATTCTCTCTATATCTTCTTCGTGTTTTGGTTTATATACTAAATAGTAGTAAATCAGCGGAAACGGTAAAAACACTATGGTTAGCAACAAGATAGGCGACCAAAATTTTATATCCGATTTGATTTGAGGATATGTAGCCGTTACCGTTTCGTGAGTAGGTGGTTTTGGCTTTGCTCTAAACCTTTCTGCTTTGTACCTTGCGAGATTCGACTTTTCCAGTTCAATTTGAGAAGTCAACTCCAATGCCTTTTTAACTGCGTTTACTTGTTCTTTGTTTGCCATATTCATCCCTCCAAAAGTTGATAATTATATTGTATCAAAGGGTATGTGACAATTTTGGAGCATTATAAAACAAAAAACTTGTAATAAAAAACAATATAAAATTTAAGGACTTTTTATAAAGAAAACTTATGCCCATTAGAATTGATTCTCTAACGGGCATAATTTTTTGAATTTTTTGCTAAAATAAGCAATTTGATGTTTATTGCAACTTTTATTGCAATTAACGGACACTTGTGCTAAAATAGTAGAAAGTTCTACTATTTTGGAGGCAAAAATGGATTATCAAATATTGAATCTTCTGTTTCGCTGTAACAAAGAGTTCAGCCACGAAAAAATCCGCAAGCAGGAATTGAGCGACACGGAATGTATGATATGTTCCTACATCTATTCTCACGAAAATTGCTCGCAGGATGATGTTTCTGTTGCACTGAAAACCGACAAAACGACAGTCGGAAAAGCACTTATGTCACTTGAAAACAAGTCTTGCGTTGTTCGAACACAGGACAAAGCCGACAAACGCATTAAAAGACTCCTACTAACCGAAATCGGAAAGAAAAAGGTATCTGAGCTTATCGATATTCACAACAACTGGCTTTCTGACATCATGACCTGTCTATCCGAAAAAGAACAAAAGCAATTTGAAAATTACTGTGAACGGCTGCTTACCGCCGCAGAAAAACTTACAAACGACGGAGGAAAGTGCCAATGAATCACGAAAACAAAGCATCGTCTATAGAATCTTTCAAGACAGATTCAATACCAAAAATTGTTATCAAAAACAGTATTCCCGCACTCATCGCTATGATGATGGTTATGGTCTATAACCTTGCAGACACATTTTTTCTCGGTCTTACTCATAATGATTTAATGGTAACGGCGGTATCCTTTGCTACCCCGTTGTTTATGATTTTTATGTCACTCGGCACTCTGTTCGGTGTGGGCGGTACTTCGGTTATCTCCCGTGCACTCGGTGAAGGAAAAACAGAATATGCAAAGAAAGCCTGCTCGTTTTGTATGTGGGCATGTGTCGCTGTCGGTGGCATTATGATGGCTGTTCTTTGGATATTTCTTGATGATGTTACTTTAATGCTCGGTGCAAGTGCAGACAGCGTAGGGTTGACAAAGAATTACCTTGCCATTGCCATTGGGTGCGGTATTTTTTCGATGATTTCAAACTGCTTTTCCTCTATTGTCCGTACCGAAGGCGAGGCTATGAAAGCAATGACAGGTACACTTATCGGTAATTTGCTCAATATTATCCTCGACCCGATTTTCATTCTCTTATTCAAATGGGGTGTTGTCGGTGCGGCAGTTGCTACCGTCATCGGTAATGCCGTTGCTGCGGGATATTATATCCTGTATTTTCTCAAAGGTAAGTCAGCACTTTCTATCAGTCCCAAATATTTCTCGATGAAAGAAAAGATACTGTCAGGAGTACTTTCGGTAGGTATTTCTGCTTCCCTTGCCAATCTGCTTGTCAGCGTTTCTTCTATTGTTGTAAATTCGCAACTTGCTAAATATGAAAACGGCGATATGCTTGTCGCAGGCTACGGTGTTACTGCAAAAGTCATTATGATTGTCACACTAATCGGCATTGGTATCGGCAGCGGTGTTCAGCCGTTTCTCGGCTTTTGTTATGGTGCTAAAGAAAAGAAACGACTCATTTCCGGAATTCGTTTCTCCGCATTGTTCGGACTTGTTTTCTGTGCCGTCGTATCTGCACTTTGTTATATTTTCGCAGAACCGATTGTAAAAATATTTTTGACCGATTTGACCTCCCTTGAATCGGGTGTACATTTCACACGAATTCTTATGAGCACGGCATGGCTCATCGGAGCATTTGCTGTATGTCAGAACACTTTACAGGCAGTCGGTGCGGCAACCCCTGCTCTGCTTGCTTCGATTTTCCGTCAAGGTATCATCTTCATTCCCGCAGTGTTCATTATGAAAGCCATCATCGGTGTAGATGGACTTATATGGGCACAGCCGATTGCGGATGTTCTTTCGCTTATAGTTGTTATCTTTATGCTGTGGCATAAAATCAGGAAAACCGATTTTTCAAAAGCGGAGGTAGTTGTTCCCAATGAGTAACAATCAGAAGACAACAAGCGATACGACAATCGGAAAATTTTCTGTTGCGCTCGGCTTGTTCGACTATATCAATCCGATTTTTTACGGAATAACCGTTATTACAATCCTTGTAAAAATGTTCGGCGAAATGAGTATGCTGACTTACATTCTCTTTGCATTAGGTGCGGTAATCGCGATGATTTTCGGCTTATCTATTCCGACTGTCAAGCTCATTGTGGGCTTAGGAAAAATGCAGTTTAAAATGCCTGTCAATCTTGTATCATTCGTGAACACAGGAATTTTGCTCTCCGGTATTGCTCTTGTTTCCCATGTAGTCAAAATTAAGCCATTGATACTTGTCGTCGTTTTACTTTGTGCGGTGTGCATTATAGGATTTCTGTGGTATAAAACGGGGAAATTCAACACAGTTGCCGTGCTTATCGGTGCTGTCGGCTACCTGATGCTCTACGTTTCTATGATTACGCTTTCTATACGGGCAGGCGTAGTACTGCCTGTCATTTTTTACGCACTTGCAATCTGTCTGTTTGTATTTCTTTGCCTTGTTGGGATATTT
This sequence comes from Candidatus Ruminococcus equi, assembly GCA_018065465.1. Classification (GTDB taxonomy): domain Bacteria; phylum Bacillota; class Clostridia; order Oscillospirales; family Acutalibacteraceae; genus Ruminococcoides; species Ruminococcoides equi. The sequence continues at coordinate 10,196 of JAGHTC010000037.1, read as the reverse complement.
TCCAATCTCAAAAATGCAAAGGTACATTGGGTGATTGAGATTTCAAACGTTTTCTGTCAGTTCTTTGTTGCACTCGCAACAGTGATATTACTTTGCAGATAATCAGTTCAACAAAAAATCGCTTGGCACAGCCGATATTTGGCTACCAAGCGATTTCTTTTTTATAAAATTTTGCAAAAATATGCAATTTGTTGTTTGTTTTATATTCCCTGCTTAACACCTGCAAGTCGAGATGTTTACTGCTATTTGCTAATACAAATTAACAAAAAGCTATTCTTGTGCCGGCTCTGAAAAGCATTATGCCGACAGGAAACAGAATAATAGTACAAAAACACAAAAAACCGATTGCCCATAAAACTAACATACAGGGCAGTTTGATTATGAGCCATATAAAAGCAGAGAGCAGCGTTCCCGTAATTTTAATTCCCAGCCAAAATACAGCACACAATATTACTAAAGACAGTATTATCATATTTATCCTTCTTTCTTTTCCCTTTGTATAATTTTTACTTCTATGCCCAACTCATTTGCAAAAGTCGGATTTTTTTCTTGCTTTCTTAAATATTTCAGTGCAAGTACTCTCTGTTTTGTATTCATTATTTTCACCGCTTTTGATTTTGTTTTGTATTCAGTAATCAAATAATATACTATTTCGAAAAAAGTCGAAATGATAACCTCAGCAAAATAACAGTGCTTATTTATACAAAAACAGCAAAATAAAAAAACAGCGTTTCGATTTTCACCAAAACGCTGTGTGGGATATGTATAGAATCAGTAATCGGATTTCATCTTTTCGCACCAAAGTTGCAGTGCTTCTATGGTCATAGAAATCTTTTCAAGTTCTTTGTAAATTTCATTAAATTCAACTAATTCATTTTCGCTGACTTTCCCGTCGGCGAGAATATCCATAAGTCGAACTTTCTTTTGATTAACGCTTTCAAGTGAAACCGCCATATTGACAAGAATTTCGTGAACATTGTTTTTGTAAACTACTTCGGGTGCGTCAATCCTGCCTATTGCACATTCTTTGCAGCAATAGTAATTGCGAAGTTCGGGTTCATTATATCCTTTTGACATAGCGACCACATCTTCGGGCTGAATTTTTACGGTACCGTCTTCGATTTTTACCAAACGATATTCCGTTAAGCCGTATTCATACATTTTTTCGGCGGCGGCAGCCCTGCTCAAACCCAGCCTTTCTCTTGTGGTTTGATATATATTTTTGTTTTCTTTAGTAGATATTTTTCCCATAGTTCACACCTCACACTATTGAAACTATATCATATATCCCCATCACTTGCAATATGGGATATACATTAATGTATATCCATGCATTATAGCTGAATCTTTACTTTTTTCTACTGCAAATACAAGTGTAATAATTTGTAAAAATAGGACTTTTCGCATTGACTACATTTTACTTTATTAGTATAATGTTGGTAATAATCGGCAAGAAAAATAAATATAGTCATTTTGTTTATGATATACGTTATTTTGAAAGAAAAGGGATGATTGTTTTGAAAAAAGTATTAGTTGTTGTTGATATGCAAAACGATTTTGTTGACGGTGCACTCGGAACAAAAGAAGCTGTGGCGATTGTGCCGAATGTTGCAAAGAAAATTCGTGAATTTGACGGTGATGAATTATTTGTAACCTATGACACTCATTATGACAATTACCTCAATACGCTTGAGGGACAAAAGCTTCCCGTTCCTCATTGTATCGACGGAACATACGGTCACGATTTGAATGCCGAAATAAAAGAAGCCTTAAGCACAAAGGAATATAAAAATGTTATCAAGGCGGGCTTTGGCAGTTTCAGCATTTCCAGGGGACTCAAAGACAGATATCCGGGTGAAGAAATGGAAGTCGAGTTTGTCGGACTTTGCACCGATATTTGTGTTGTTTCCAATGTGCTTATTATGCGTGCCGGTTATCCGAATGCAAAGATTACAGTAGACTCATCCTGCTGTGCAGGAGTCACACCCGAAAAGCACGAGGCTGCACTCGAAACAATGAGAAGTTGTCAGATAGATGTTATATAATTGAGGTGATTTTATGTTTGATGCTCAAAAGGTAAAAAACGATTGTGTACAGTGGATAAAAGATTTTTTTGAAGAAAACGGAAAAGGATGTAATGCCGTTGTCGGCATTTCGGGCGGAAAAGACAGTTCCATTGTAGCGGCACTGTGTGTTGAAGCACTCGGCAAGGAACGTGTTATCGGCGTTTTGATGCCCTGCGGTGAACAGCACGACATTGATATGGCAAAGCTGCTTGTTGACCATCTCGGTATCAAGCATTACATTGTTAATATAAAGGATGCCGTGGACGGAGTAATAAAGAATATACCGTTTGAACTTTCAAAACAGAGCATAGAAAATCTGCCCCCGCGAATCAGAATGTCTACACTTTATGCAGTATCTCAAACTCATAACGGCAGAGTAGCAAACACCTGTAATCTTTCCGAAGATTGGGTGGGATATTCCACCCGCTACGGTGACTCTGTCGGGGATTTCAGCCCCTGTTCAAATCTTACCGTTGCCGAAATGAAAGAAATCGGCAGACTTCTCGGACTTCCGGCGGTGCTTGTAGATAAAGTTCCGATTGACGGGCTTTGCGGTAAAACAGACGAAGAAAACCTCGGATTTACTTACGCCGAGCTTGACAGATATATCCGCGAAGGCGTTATTGATGATGTGAATAAGAAAGAAATAATAGACAAAAAGCACAAGATGAATTTGTTTAAACTGAGTTTGATGCCGTCATTTATTCCGGATATCTGATACCAAGGGTTATTGAGGTATTACTATGAAAAAAGCGCGGACTATTTCAAAACGATTTCAAAGCAGACTTGCGATTATCGCGTCTACTCTTACCGATGTTGAAAAAGATATCGAAGAAACAAGCAATATCACAATGCTTGGTTTAAAATACATCGGTTGGGATTTGTGATATCAATATAGAAAATCAAGGGGAAAATTATAGTTATGGGAACATATAAAACAAACCGCACTGTCAGTTTTATTATCATTTTTGCAGTTTATTGTGTCGCGACTGCTGTCGGCATAATTGTCTATCGATTGTTGCCGTTTTCATTTTGGCTTAATCTTTTGATTGCCGATATCTGTGCAACCGTTGTCACTTTTATCGGAAGTCTTATCTTCAAAAATTCTTCTGTATATGACCCGTATTGGAGTGTTCAGCCGATAGTAATTCTTATATACTGTGCTTTGGTAAACGGACTTAATCCTCTGCGTGTACTTTTACTTGTCAGCGTTTGCATTTGGGGAGTACGCCTTACTGCAAACTGGGCGTATACTTTCAAAGACCTTACTCATCAGGACTGGCGATACACTATGCTTTGTAAGAAAACAGGCGCTTTGTACCCGATTGTAAACTTTTTGGGTATACATTTGTTCCCGACTATTGTTGTCTATCTTTGCGTGCTTCCCGCGGTTTTCGCTTTTCATTATGAAACAGGAATAAACATATTGAGCGTATTGTTTTTCTTTGCGTCAATTTCGGCAGTTGTTTTGCAGGGGGTTTCGGATATACAGATGCAACGCTTCAGACGAGATATTCACAGCGGCTTTATCAGAACAGGATGCTGGGAATATTCACGCCACCCAAACTACCTCGGCGAGATTTTGATGTGGTGGGGTGTAGGCTTGTCTGTAATAAGCGTAATGCCGAACTTGTGGTATCTTCTTTTGGGAGCATTTGTAAATACACTTATGTTTCTTGTTATAAGTATTCCGATGGCGGATAATCGGCAGGCTGAAAAAGAGGGCTTTGAAGAATATAAAAAGGCTACTCATATGCTTTTGCCGATAAAGTAATCACCATTATGGACGCCACCCAAATCCAAAAAATCCTCGCAGGAATAGATTGATAAAAAAATAACACCCGTAGGTGAAGTTCTCATCTACGGGTGATTTTTATTGCAGAATTTTCAGTTTCATATCGAAGAGTAATTCGTTTGTGTCCATGAGCGACATATTGTGATAAACGGAAAAAATGATGACCGAATCTCGCAAATCTCTCGGGTACAGTTCGCTGTATCCGCATTTTTTCAGCACTTGTCCCATTTCGTCGAGCGAAAGTTCCAGCCCGAAACAAAGCATAATGAGTTTATCCCTTGATGGCTTTTTCTCTCCGCTGATTATCTGGTACGCATAGTGGCGTTCTATCTGCGATTTTCGTATGACTTCACTTTTTGACAGTTTTTTGCTTGCAATAAAAAACTCAATAATTTCCGGCAGGGATTCAAAAAATATCTCGCTGTGATTGTCGGAAAAGTATTCTTCAAGCGTCTTTTTGCTTTTTAGAGATTTCAGCAATTCGTCTGTAGTTTTTTTCATTTTCTTTACCTGTTGATTTTATCGTTTTTATAAAATATAATGGATATGGTAATATGCTAATAATACATTGAAAACAAAATTTTTACAAGGGGCAATAATGACAGATACACAAAAGTTTGCGTTATGGCAAAATGATGAGATATCAAAACTGAATAACAATACTTTTGTCGTAAGAAACAGGGCAAGCGGGCAACTGATGATAAAGCGGGTTTTGAGCAAAGACAGTTTTGAAGTTATGCAAAAAGTCAGCCGTATTTCCTGTAAATATCTTATGAAAATTTTTGATGTTGCTATAATCGACAACAGATGTGTCTGCCTTTGCGAATATATAGACGGGATTTCGCTTTGCGACAGAGTTGAGCGTTACGGTACATTCACCGAAAAGGAAACAAAAGCCATTATGCTCTCGGTGTGTGATGGGCTTTCTGCTTTGCATTACAACGGGATAGTTCACCGCGATATCAAGCCCGAAAATATTATGATTGACCGTAGCGGCAATATCAAAATCATTGACTATGATATCAGCAGAGAAGTTAAAAGGGGTGCAAATCAAGATACTGAAATTCTCGGTACTGTTGGCTATGCTTCTCCCGAACAGTTCGGATTTTCTCAAACCGACAACAAAGCAGATATATATTCCTGTGGAGTTTTGATGAACTTTCTTTTGACAGGAAAACTGATTAACGAGGAAATTTATCAAGGCTTTTTCACGCCGATAATAGAAAAATGCACCGAAATAGATAAAGATAAACGATACAGCAATATTTCACAACTTAAGTTAGCAATACTCGGCAAAAGAACAGACGACAGAAAGTATCGTCCGCTACCCGGTTTTCGCGGAAAAAGTGTATTGCTGAAAATTTTTATGACGGTTATTCTATCTTGCTATTTCTTTTTTGAGTTTTACTATATTTATGCGATGATAACGCAGGATGCCGGAGTAAGCGCGGACCCCTTGTACATTCAAATATGCAATTTCCTCATTATCTTCGTTTTCTTTACGGGACTGCCTTATATTCTGTTCGGTGATGTCGGACGACTTTCACGCAAACTGTGCAAAAAAGACGAGGAAAAAGGCAGGTATATCGAAAAGGCGTTGGGAGTTTTATCCATTGTTATCGGAGTGGTAATTCTTTTTACTGTTGTAGTTTAGAAAATGATATCACAATTTAAAATTAAAAGTGTATGCTGACAGCATACCAATAACAAAAGTAACTATGTAATTATAATCATAGTTGCTTTTTTATTTTTTACGGCAACAAAATAAGGAGGTAAATTATGATTTGTCCGAAATGTAACACCGAACAAAGCGGAAAGTTCTGTAACAACTGCGGAGCACCGCTTGAAAACGCACAGCCTGAAAACAAAGAAAGTGTAAGCCCCATAGAAAACAATAACCAAACAGCAGAACCTGTAACCCCGGTGCAGAATGTGCAGAATAACACACCCTATACTCCCGTTATGCCACAAAATACAAAAGTGAAAAAACCGATTTTTAAAAGAGCATGGTTTTGGATACTTTTGATTATTGTCGTTATTATTATTTTTGCGGTAGTTGTTCCTTCTGTTCAAAGTTGTAACAGCGATAGAAGAATGCAGGAAATAAGAATTGCATCAGCAGTGGATTCTTGGCCTCAAAGCGGACTTGCAAAGTTGTTGCCCGAGCCGAAATCCACAGCAATAGATGTTAATAAAGATGAAATGGATACGTTAGCTGTAGATGTCTTGAAAACATCGTCTTCTGATTATAATGAATATATAGACGAATGTCAGAAAAAAGGATTTACGGAAGATGTGTCTTCAATGAATACATATTTCTCGGCAAAAGATAAAAAGGGTAACAGATTAAGACTTGACTACGACGAAAAATACAGCGAAATGGACATTTCTCTCGATTCATATTTAAAAATAGAAAAAGAAAAGTCGGAAGCATCAAAAGTTGAATCAAAGGCAGAAACAAAAGCAGAGTCCAAAGTCGAATCCAAAGCAGAAGAAAAGAAATCGAACGACAGCCAAAGCGTAACCGTTTCTTTTAAAGAAATGCTCGACGAATACGAAGCATTTATGAATGAATATTGTGACTTCATGGAGAAATATAAGAATTCCGGAAATGCTGCCGAGTTACTCAACGATTATCTTGACTTTATGAACAGATATACAGAGTTCACAAAGAAAATAAACGATGTTGACGAAGACAGTTTGTCAGAAGCAGACCTTGCATATTATCTTGAAGTAACCCAAAGAGTAACAAAAAGATTAGCAAGCGCATCGTATTAATCGTTCGATAAAGTATCGGTTAAGGTGTTTTATTTAGAAAAAACAAGGCGGTAAAAATATGGTTTGTCCGAGATGTCAGTCACAAAATGTCAGCATTACTATAGAAACAACTTCAATGCAAACAAGAAACAGGGGCAGAGGTTGCCTTTGGAGTTTTGGAAGAACCCTTTTGATTATATGTACCTGCGGGCTTTGGCTTCTTGTTGGCAGGTCAAAAGGTAAATCCAAAACAAAAGTAGAAAATCATACTGTTTGCCTTTGTCAAAACTGTGCTTATAAATGGTATATAGACTGAAAAAACCTCCCATTTTTGGGAGGTTTTTTAGTTTTAAGTTGTTGAAAATTCAAAAAACGTTTAATCTTTCTTTTTGTAGAATGAAAGTCTTGACGGATGTCGCTCGAAATAATCCTTAGTTTCTTTGGATACAACACCGCCGAGCAGGAACAAGGCAACGAGGTTCGGGAATGCCATAAGTCCGTTGAAAATATCCGCGATATTCCATACAGCCGCAACTGTAAGATACGGTCCGATGAATACTGCACCGATGTAGAGTATGCGGTAAATTAGAAGAACGGGTTTGTTTCCGTTTGTGAGATATTCAAGACATCTTTCGGCGTAGTAGTTCCAGCCGAGTATAGTCGTAAATGCAAAGAATGCAAGACAAAGCATAAGGACAACAGAAGAAACATTGGGGTTAAACGGAAGTCCGTGTTGCCAAGCGTAGGTAGTAACTTCGACACCCTCAAGTGCTTTGCCTGTAACAGCGGGATTCCACGCGCCTGTGATGACGATGGAAAGTCCTGTCATTGTACAGATGATAATTGTGTCGATAAAAGTACCTGTCATTGTAACAAGTCCCTGACGAACAGGCTCGTTTGTCTGGGCTGCTGCCGCCGCAATAGGAGCACTACCCATACCGGCTTCGTTAGAGAAAATACCTCTGCCGATACCTTTTTGCATTGCGATTTTCAGTGTAAGACCTACGATAGCACCGCCGACAGCCTCAACATTGAAAGCACTTTTTACAACAAGTGCAATCGCTGCGGGGATTTTTGTGATATTACAGAAAACAATGATGAGTGCAAATACAACATAAGCAATAGCCATAAAGGGAACAACGAACTCGCTGACCTTTGCTATTCTTTTGATACCGCCGATGATAACAAGGGCAGACAGGGCAGTAACAACAATGCCTGTTATTACGGTAGCCCATGAATAATCAAGACCATTTAAACTAAATGCAATATTTGTATTTTCCGGGTCAAAGAAATGTTTTACTGCTGTGGTGATACCGTTAATCTGTGTGATTGTACCGATACCGAGAAGTCCTGCCAATGCACCGAAAAGGGCAAATAATTTTGCAAGCCATTTGTAGCCTTTTCCGAGACCTTTTTCGATGTAGTAGAAAGGACCGCCGAGGTAGTGGCCGTCGCCTTTGTCTTCACGGAATTTTACGGCGAGCAGACCTTCTGCGTATTTTGTTGCCATACCGAAGAATGCGGCAACAAGCATCCAGAAAAGTGCTCCGGGACCGCCTGCACAAATAGCGGTAGCAACGCCGACGATATTACCTGTTCCGATTGTAGCGGAAAGTGCAGTACACAACGCACCGAATGAAGTGACTTCGCCTTTGCCGTCGTCTTCGTTTTTGACCATAAATTTCAGGGCTTTTCCGAGATGGAATATCTGTACTCCTCCCGAAGCAACGGTCATAAAAATACCGACAGCAAGTATCGCTATAATCAGTACCCAACCCCAGACATAGTCATCAACAGTGGTGATAATGTCATTAAAACTCATAGTACCCTCCAAAGTTTTTATAGATTTTATGCGAAAAAAATAAGAAATATTTTATTTCATTTTACAGTATATCATAAAAAATATAAAATAGGTAGTGACATAATTGTAATCTGACTTGACAATATCGCCATAAAATGATAGAATAATTCCCGCACGAGAGAACTTGTGCAAAATTGAAGATACAGGGGTATAGCTCAGTTGGTAGAGCAGCGGTCTCCAAAACCGCGTGCCGAGGGTTCAAGTCCTTCTGCCCCTGCCAAGCTCAAATCCTTGAAAATGGCTTGAATAAGCCGTTTTCGAGGATTTTTCTTTCAACACAAAGATTTTACTAAGCTTGAAAGTGTACTGTTTTCTATCATTTTTCTATCAATTAGTTGTTTGCTTGGTGTTTATTTATTGTAGAAAACAGTAGAAATCATATTGGAGCAAGGCTGTTTGCTATTGCCATCTTTGAAGTTTTGTCAATATGAGCATAAAATTTTAATGTGGTTGATGAACTGCTATGACCTAACCATTGTGCGACCTGTACGACTGTAAATCCATCATTAAGGAGATTACTTGCTACGCTGTGTCTTAAGTCATGAAAACGAATCATAGGCAAATCAGTTTTTTCAATTGTTTTGTGAAAAGTCCTGCTAAGATAGTTAGGAGAAATCTCTTTACCATTATCAAAGGTACAAACATAGTCATTTATATGGTAAGCACTTCCGAGAAGCACTCGGCGTTCTTTTTGAAGATTTCTATGTTTGAGCAAGACTTCTTTAACTTGTGGTGTCATTGGTAAAGTACGATTACTGCTTTCAGTTTTTGTTTCTGAGGTATAGTTACTCTCTCCGGTAATATCTTTTGTACACTGTTGCAGCGTTTCTCTTATCCAAATCGTTTCGTTTTCAAAATCAATATTATGCCATTTTAGACCTAAAACTTCACTTCTTCTCAAACCATAGACTGAGGCTAAAAAAGTGGGTATGTAAATTGGTGAACCCTTTACAGTTTCAATAAGTTGTTTAATCTCACTCCGATTTAAAAATTCAGATTGAAAATTTTCTGTTGATTTTGGTGTTTTTGCTGCTGTTGCAGGGTTTGTGCTTATTAGTCCTTTTTCTACTGCATCTGAAAGTGCTTTCGAAATATTTTGGTGAAGGTGTTTTATGGTAGTAACGCTGATCGTTCCGACTTTTAACCTATAATAGGTACTTAATTCAAACGGTTTCAATTCTTGGAGTTCTACATTTAAGGCTCTGAAATAAGGAATAATGTGGTTTTCCATATTTCCTTTGTATCCTCTGAATGTGTTTGGGCGCACTTGAGTTTTTATTTCATCTAACCATTTTGTAAAATATTCGTGTACTTTAATGTTTGTATAGTATTTTACATTTTTATTGTCCCTTTCAACACATAAATCACGCAATAACTTTTCTGCTTTTCTTTTGTTATTCTTTTCGGAATAACCAGTTGAAATCCATTTCGGTTTGCGTTTTCCTGAACAGTCATATAAATTCAGAACAGCATAATATTTTCCATTCTTAACCGCTAAAAATCCTGTTGTCGGCATTATTTCCTCCTTTCAAAAAAGCCGACCAATGTTCAACAATATAATTATATCGCTGCAGGTCGACTTTATCAATTATGCGATTTGATTATTTTCTAAAAATTCAATAATGCTCATTTTGGAATTTATATTTAACATTGATATAAGTGTTATTATCCTCATTTTTTAAACAACGTATAGTAGAATTTTTTATTCATATATGCT
>JAGHTC010000026.1 GCA_018065465.1 Candidatus Ruminococcus equi | reverse complement strand
ACTCTCTAAAAAATTGTATCTTAAAACTTTCGTCTTAAAATCTTTTTTAGAGCATCTTCTCTGCTCATCAAACACTTGCGTGTTTTCTGTCCGTAATCTCTAAGATTACTTACTGATGTTTCTTAGTGTCATCTCACTGTAATTATTTCTTGAGTACTTTCCGTCGCATTTCTGCTTCGGCGCTCTCAAAGTAATTACGGGTTTCTTCTTACTTCGTTGTTTAATTTTCAAGGTCCTTTCGTCGCTTTGAACGAAATTTTAACCAAAAACTTGTTAAAAACAGAGGTTTTTTATCGTTTTTTCTTTCATTCGCGAACATTTCAATTATATTACTGCAAATGCTAAAAGTCAATACCTTTTTTCAAATTTTTTGAAAAATTTTTTCATGCTTCCAAAATCGCAACCTTTTGAGTCACACATAAAAAATACCACAAAATATTGTGTCGAATATTGTTGATTTATGTTTTCATTTATTGTAAAATAGGTTAGGAGTTGATTTTTATGAACGAACAACAAGCATTTATGCCCCAAAATAACCTTGCAGTTATAAAAAACACTTTTAAAACAAAAAAGTTGGTCTCCATAGCGATTATTGATATTTTGACAATACTCTTTTCGGGACTGACGATAGTTTTGTCTGCAAACTTTCTCAAATCCACACTTGAATTTGCATCAAAGATAGCACTTGAACAAACGGGCAGAGATATCTCTCCGTATATAAAACCTTTTTCCGCTATATCTATGGGAATATCCGCAATCTCTATGCTCCCGTATATTGTAGTTACCGTTTTGCTGATTATCGCAAACCTTATAATATTCTGCAAATGTAACAACAAAGATGAATACGCTTCTCCGAAAGCGGGTTTCGTTATTCAATTTATTGTCGCTATCATCAATCTGATTTCAGGATGTTTTGTATCCTTCTATATGCTTGTCGTAACATTTATAACACCTATCCTTGTCGGTTTTACAAAAACATCCGAAAAAGAGAATGTTACTCTTATTACTGTTATTTCTATAATAATAGCCGGTGCTTCGGTTTTTCTCATCCTTTATACAACTATCAACAAGTTACTGTATATAAATAGTATAAGGAAAGCCCTAAACGGAGAAAAACTTTCAAGCAAAGGTGCGAAGCCAACAGCGGTTATGTATGTACTTTCTGCTATCGGTTTAGGAGTTTTTGCTCTGTTTATGACATTCTTAATCGTTATGATTACTATAACGGGTTCAATGTATAAATCGCTTTACGAGTTTGACATCAGCCCTGTTATCCCGCTTTTGGGTGTCGGAATCATTGTCACCATAATTACCTTTATCAAGTTAATCCTACAAGCAAAAATCGCCTTTGACTACAAAGACGATGTTGAAGATGCACTTTATGAATACATCAAAGACTATGCTGACGGATATAGTAATTTCTCCGAAAGTTATCTTCCCGTGACTGATACAGAGGAAGAACTCATAACCGAAGAATCGGAAAACACAGAAATCCCGAGCGAAGAACTAAACGTCGAACCTGTTGACATAGATATCGACATTGACACTAATGAAGAAAATAATAATTAATTGAGGCAACTATGAATAATTCTTTTAATCCCTTTTCAAAAAACATTTCAATTATCAAAAACTATTTTAAACGCAAAAACACCCTTGTTATAGGAATATCTGCCGCAGTACAGGCTATAGCATATATTTTACTTGCTTTTGCTTTTGCTTCTCTTTATACGAAAATCATAGATTTTATAAATGTTGCTCTTGTCACTCTTTTGGGCGGTATTTCTTTTTTCAGCAAGTTGTTTTCATCTCTCGGTATCAGTGGAATTCAACTGTCCCCGAGTTTTATCAGTGCAAACATTACGCCGATTATTTCAAGCGTTCTGCCGTTTGTTCTGTTCTGTGGTTTTTTTGCTTTTACTTTCATCTATATTTTTGCAAAAAGCAGAAGTGCAAAGACAGAATCAACACCGAAACTCGGACTCGACTTTGCGTTTGTCATTTCCGCTATTCAATTTGCACTTTATATTATCGCAATTATCGGGATTATCGCCCTGTTCTTCTCATATAGTTTTATTATTACTTTAGTCAGTCATACTTCCGGAATTGTAATAGGCATTGTTCTTGCAATACTCTCGGCGTTTTTAATTGCTCTCGGCTTTTACAGATTGAAGTTTTATAAAATCGCAAAGCAAAGTATGGAATGTATTGAAATCAAATGTGACGGTGCAAAAGTTTATGCTATTCTTGAAACCATAAACACCGTATTTTGCGGAATAGTTGCTCTGTCCTTTGTTGCTGAATTTTTTGCTTCGCTATGCTTCTCTGCTCCCTTGCTTTCGCTTATAGGCGTTGATTTTTCCGGGATAGCGTTTATCCTTTTCTGTTTTGCGTTGATTTCTACGGCACATTTTGTAAGACAAATCGGTATTACAAAACTTGCTTTTTCCTACAACAAATATATCAACGATGTTCGTTTTGGGTTCTCGGTTGACTATGAGGAACTCAAAAGCGTAACGGACGAAAGTTTCCCTGTTGTTTCGCAAAACCCAGTATCAAGCAAAGTTGAATTTGTAGTCCCGAAAGAAAAGAAAAAGAAAAAATCAACCGACAAAAAACCTGTATCGGATGAAATAAAAATTAAGGCAAATGCGGAAGACAAAGAAGAAAAAACCGAAACACCGCAAGCGGAAGAATCTCCTACAAGGCAGGAGATTCCGCAACAGGAAGTTGTTGCTCCCGAAGTTGTTGCTCCTGTTGTTGAAACCGTTCCACAGCCGGAGATTGTCGTTCCTGTAGCACAGGTTACTCCAAAGCAGGAAAACGTTGCTCCTAAAATTCAAACTCCTGTTATCGAAAGCGTTCCGACGCAAAAGATACCCTCAGTTGAAATCAGTTCATCGGTAGATGAATCTTCAGAACCCGAAAACGAGACAATTTCAAAAAGTGAATCTGCTCCAAAGGTTTCGCTACCGACAACCGAAAAAGAAGATTTTCCTGTTTGTCCGTCTTGCAAAAACAAAGTCAAGCCAACTGACCTGTTCTGTGAAAGTTGCGGAAAGAAACTCAAGTAATAGAAAGCCCCCGAACCGAGGTTCGAGGGCTTTTAGTTTTAGAAAAATTATAAATCAAAAACGCAAAGCGTTTTCCCGCAATTATTCATCATTCATTATTAATTATTCATTCGAATTGCAACGCACTTCGGCACTCGGCTCTTCTATGATATCAAGCCTCGTTTCGCTTCGCTGTTCTTGAAATAACTCCTGCTCTCGTGAATTTTTACACAGACCTTTGGTCTGCTCCAAAATTCATGGCTCGCCCGTCATAATTTCAAGGCTACGCGACTCGGCTCTTAAAACTGCTTAAATTCCGAAATGATTTTATCGTAGTCATAAGAAAGATTTTTGTTATATACTGCAAGGAACTTTCCGCTTGACGACTTAACTCCCGTGAGAGTTTCGAGTCCTTCTGCAACAACAAAAGTGCCGTCTTTTTCAATCTGGCTGAAAATATTATTTGCTACATCGTTGAGGTTTTCCAAATCGTATTCATAAAATTCAATAAACGCTGATGAGAGCATATAGCGGCAGCCTTTCTCTTTTGCTCCGATAAGACTTCCGAGAGTTTCGCTTTTTACTTTTTCATCACTCGGCAAAAGTTCGCTGTCGATAAGGTACTCCTGCATACCGTCAAAAGTTTTTTCGTACTTTGTGATATCAGCCTTTTTCGCTTCTGTTTCTGCTACCGCAGTTTCGTCTGCTGTTGCAACGCCACCGTTATAAAGCGGGTCTGCACCGCAGGCACAAAGTGAACCAATCATCAATATACATAAAATTAAAGCAAATATTTTTTTCATAATATCCTCCGAATAAATTTGTCCAATTCATTTTACAATATAACAAAAAATAAATCAAGTAAAAAAGCAGTGTGCCTTTGATACGAAAGACACACTTTTTTATGTTATTATTTATTATTTCTTATTGCTGTTTGTATCTCCGTCAAAAACGGCGGAAATGAGAAATTCACAGTTACTGTCGACATTTGAATTTCCGTTTTCGTCACAACAAATCGTAACTACGGCAAGTCTTGTTGAATTTTTGTCATCCTTTTCTCTTACCGTACACAAAACAGAATAATTTGTTTCGGATGCTTCTCCCTGACAAGCAACAAGTGCAATAGGAGTGTAAATTGTTCCTTTTGTTTTTCCTGCAAAATTATCAAAACCTTTTTTCACATCGGGGGGGAGTTCTGTTGACTTTAAATCAGAGTTTACTGTATAACCGCCTGCAAGCGCCTTTACATCTATATCATGATTTGTCAAATAATCACCGACGATAAAAGGAGCGGTTTTTTGGATACTGACATTGTTTTCCAAATCTTTGTAAACTTCAACAAAATAATACGGATGTTCTTCATTGAGTCCTTTGCAAAAATATGCGATATTCTCTCCTGCGACAACCTGTGTGCCCAAGATGGCAATCGGTTCAAAACTTTTTTCGGTATAGTTTTTTTGAGCCTGCAAAAACAAGTCTTTTTCATCTTGAGTTACTTGAGGAGTAACATCGGTCAAAACGGTCAGCTTACCTGACTTATCAACCTCGGGGTCTTTTATCTTTTTGCCGTTGCAGGAACAAAAAGAAAAGACTATCAATAGGGCAAACAGAATACAAACTGATTTTTTCACACAACTCACTCCATTCCATATATATCCATTATACACCTTTTTCTTCGTAAAGCAATTATATTATTCAAATTTTTGGTAAAAAAACAAGGCTCTCCAAACGGAAAGCCTTGATAGTTGATAAATAAATTTTATCTCTTACTAAACTGGGGAGCACGACGAGCTGCTTTGAGACCGTATTTTTTACGCTCTTTCATTCTCGGGTCACGAGTAAGGAAGCCTGCACGCTTCAAAGCGGGACGAAGGTTCTCTGAATCGTACTGCAAAAGTGCACGGGAGATACCGTGGCGGATAGCACCCGCCTGACCTGTAACGCCGCCGCCTGCAACTCTGCAAACGATGTCGAACTTCTCGCCTGTCTCGGTAAGAACGAGGGGCTGACGAACGATGAGTTTTAATGTTTCAAGACCGAAATAATCGTCGATATCTCTGTCGTTGATTGTGATTTTGCCGGTACCCTGATAGAGTCTTACTCTTGCAACAGATGATTTTCTTCTGCCTGTACCGTAGAAATATGGTGCCTTATCGTACATTTATGTGCCTCCTTCTTACATTTCCCACATCTCGGGTTTTTGAGCCTGATGAGTATGTTCAGCGCCAGCGAAAAGTCTGAGTCTGAGCATAGCGGCTCTACCGAGTGTGTTGTCGGGAATCATACCTTTTACTGCAAGCTCCATAGCCTTTTCGGGGCGTGTAGCCATCAGTATATCGTATGAAGTTTCTTTAAGGTGACCGACATATCCTGTATGACGATACCATTTTTTCTGTTCTAATTTCTTGCCTGTGAGGACAGCGTCCTTACAGTTGATGATGATAACGTGGTCTCCGCAATCAACATGGGGTGTAAAAGTAACCTTGTTCTTGCCTCGAAGCAATACTGCAGCCTCGGCTGCAACCTTACCAAGGGGCTTGCCTGCGGCGTCAATTACATACCACTTGCGCTCGACCTCGCCTTTTTTTGCCATAAAAGTTGACATAGCGATTCCTCCATATATTTTTTCGTACTCACAGATAATACCATTTTCAATATCCAATGTCAAGCAAAATTTCTCAAATTTTTAAAATACGCTTTTCTATCTTTATTTTGCTCTTGTTTTCTCTTTTTTACTCTTGTTTTCTCTTTTGCTATTTTTACTTTGTAAACGATTTTCTCTTTATTTTTGCACAATTTCCCTTTGTTCATATTTTGTTCATATATTATTTACGCATTATTACAATTTCCTCTGCGATTTTCTGTTATTATATTCTTAGCAAAACAAAAGGAGGTGGACAAATGAATTCAAAGAAGCCGTCTGTTTTGGTGTGCGTAACCGGTCAGTACGACTGCGACAGACTTATAAAAGCAGGCTACGAAAAAGCAAAAGATAAAGGCTATCTTCTGCATGTATTATGTGTACATACGCCGGTGAGCAATGTCGGACTTATGAGCGAGGAGATTGAATATCTCTACCAAACGAGTAAGGACCTCGGCGCTGATATGACTATCACATTCAGCGACAACGCACCTTCGTGTGCAGCCGACTTCTCGAAGAAAATCAACGCAAAACTTCTTGTCACGGGTATGCCCGACAACCGCCCGAACGGTTTTGTCATTACCCTGCACGAGCTTTTGCCGAAACTTCAAATCATTACGGTAACAAAGAAAAACGAATGTCTGACTTTTTCTCTTGAAGACAAAGGCATTGATTATGCCTGATAAGTCATAACATTCATATTAACAAATTTACGGAAAACAAATTTTATTATAAAACGGACAGAGAAATCTCTGTCCGTTTTGTGTTTTATTCTACTTCTTCTACCGAGTAATCTGTAACTTCGCCGGTGTTGGCATTGATTTCGTACTCATACATTTTGTTATCGTTTACGAACTCGATTTTCCAACTGTAAATCGTATCACCCTTATCGAGTTGGGTTTTAACAAAAACCGCGTTTTCAAGTCCTGCTTTTTGCAGGGCGATTTCTTTTGCATCGTCTACTGTAATTTTAGTTTCTATATCCTGCTGTAAAACTTCTTTTGAAACCGCGCTTGACTGTTCCCCGATAAAACTTGTCATACTGTCGCCCGACGCTGTCGTCGGTTCTGTTTCGGGTAGTGTCATCATAGATGTCATTGATGATGAATTAGAATTGGTGCTGTCTGTTATCACCGCACCGTTTGACACGTTACCGTCGTTATTATCACAGGCACAAAGAAGGGCGCAAAGACAAACGATAAGTGTAAAAAATAAAAGTATTTTTGTAGTTTTTTTCATGAAAATTCTCCTTGTTTGTTTTTGGAAAGCAATAGTATATTAACCATAATTTTCAAAAATATAACTTACGCCGAAAAAATTTACAAAAGTTTTCCATAATTTGAAAAAATTTCTTTATTATCTTATTTCTTTGTGATATACTATAAATGTATAACAAAATCTTACTTAGGGGGTAAGTTTATGTATAAGGTCGGAATTGATTTAGGCGGTACAAATATCGTAGCGGGTGTTGTCAGCGAGGACTACAAAATCGTTGCAAAAGCACAGTGCAAAACTTCTGTGCCTCGTCCCGAAGGCGAAATCTGCGACAGTATGGCACAGGTAGCACTCAAAGCCATCGAAAAAGCAGGTATCACTCTTGACGATGTTGCTCATATCGGTATCGGTGTTCCCGGTGCGGTTAACCCGAAAACAAGGGTTGTTGAGTACTCTGCTAACCTGTTTTTCCATAACTGGGAAATCAGCAAGATGATGGAAGAACGCATCGACAAATATGTAAAAATCGAAAACGACGCTAACGCCGCTGCTTGGGGCGAATTCCTCGCCGGCTCGGCAAAAGGCGTGAAAAACGCCATATGTATCACACTCGGCACAGGTGTCGGCGGTGGTATCATCATAAACGGTCAACTGTATTCAGGTTCTAACTACGCAGGTGCGGAACTCGGTCATATGGTTATCGTCAAAGACGGAAAAGAATGCGGTTGTGGCAGAAAAGGTTGCTGGGAGGCATACGCTTCTGCAACAGGTCTTATCAACCTGACAAAAGAAACTATGCTCAACGAAATTCTTGACTACTCATATATCTACAAACTTTGTAACGGCGATATCAACAAGGTTGACGGCAAAACCGCGTTTGACGCTATGCGCGCAGGCGACCCGACAGGAAAACAAATTGTAGACACCTATATCTCTTATCTTGCAACGGGACTTATCAATGTTATCAACATTTTCCAGCCTGATATACTTTGTATCGGTGGAGGCATCTCAAAAGAGGGCGAAACTTTGCTCGCACCGCTTCGCACTTTGATTGAACAGGAAAGATACACAAAGCACAACGCAAAGCAGACGGTTATCTGTGCTGCATCACTTGGCAACGACGCAGGTATTATCGGCGCTGCAATGCTGTAAAGATTTACAAACCTAATAGCCTCCCCTTGCGAGGGGAGGTGTTTTGCGAAGCAAAACGAAGGGGTAGTCAATAAAAGAGTTAAGAGTTAGGATTTATAAATCAACAAACCAAAACTCCTAACTTCTCACTCCTAACTCCTCACTTTTATTAAGTTTTCTGTTTAGGTGTTGACAAATCGGAAAAAGTATAATATAATCATTCTTGCTGTAATTCACACACATGGCGGAATAGCTCAGCTGGCTAGAGCATTCGGTTCATACCCGAAGTGTCGTAGGTTCAAGTCCTATTTCCGCTACCATAAGGCCCGGTGGTCAAGCGGTTAAGACACCGCCCTTTCACGGCGGTAACACGAGTTCGATTCTCGTCCGGGTCACCATATCCCCTGCGAAAGCAGGGGATAACTTTTACCGCCGGTGTGGTGGAATAGGCAGACACAAGGGACTTAAAATCCCTCGGACTAATAATCCGTACCGGTTCAAGTCCGGTCACCGGCACCATTGTAAAAAACCACTTTTGTCTGGTAGACAAAAGTGGTTTTTTACAATGATATCCGTTCCTTGCGGAACGGGTGATATACCTTCGGTATGATATCGCACTTCGTGCGATGATATACGCTTGCGGCGTATGAAGGAACGGATATTATATCATATTTGAGCGAAGCGAGAATATATCACAATTTGTGATAGCAAATTATTTCACATTTGCCAAAGGCAAATATATCACCGAAAAAAGTCCCTTGAAAAAGAAAAATTTTTATGATATTATGATTTCAATAAGCGATTTTATGAGTTTGTTCGTATAAACATATGTAATGTGTAATTACAAAAATTTTTCGGAGGTAAATTATGGCCGATAAAAAAGAAAATTTGAAAGACTTTGCTCTTTCGGAAGAAATGCTTGAAAAAGTTAACGGCGGCGGTGAGGTTGATATTGCCCCCACAGTTGGGCAAAGCAGTCAATCAGATTCATTAACCGGTACCGTAACAAAATTCCCAGCAAAAAAATAACAAGCAAAATTTTATAAAGTATGCCGGCGTTTTGCCGGCATACTTTTTGTAAACCAACAAAGGAGGTGCGGTATGACAAACGAGTGGAAATATCTTATCTATCTATACAAATGCTCTGTTTTCGGGGAAGAAGCAATTGCCTCTACTGATGAAATAGACTGGAAAAAACTTCTAAAACTTGCGTCAAATCAAGCTATCAGTGCGACTGTTTCACTTTCACTTAAGAAAGCGGATTTTGTCCCCGAAGAGATAAGACAAGAATGTTCTGCGAGAACTCTTTCTTCTGCTATAAACAATATGCAGAGAACACAAGTTCTTTTTGATACACTCGATTATCTTTCCGATAACGGCTTTACCCCGATAATACTCAAAGGTCTTGATATCGCAAGATTCTACAAAGTTCCCGACTGCCGTACTTCTGCCGATAATGACCTTTTCTTTCCTTTTGATGATGAACACGAGGTGCTTTCTGCTCTCTCACAAATAGGATACGAGGTTGAAGAACGCAAAGAGGGTATGAACCACGGCGAAGCCTCGCACCCAAAGGGCGGAACTATCGAAACCCACGCAAAGCTTTACAGCGATACAACCGCGTCGAGCATTTTCGGTGCATATAAAGACGAAATGAAACTCCCCGATAAATTCAAAACGATTCCGTTTTTAGGCTCGGGCAGAGAAATTTCCGTACTTTTGCCCGATGACGCGATTTTCTTTCTTGCGGTACATCTTGTAAAACACTTTATATACTGCGGTATCAGTATTCGTCAGGCGTTTGACTTTGCGCTTTATTTTTCAAAGTGCAAAGATGAGATAGATACAGAGAAATTCTGGGCAGCGTGTGAGAAATTCGGTTTTCGCGATTTTTTATTTATTCTTCTTTCAATGTTCATATACGAAGGCTGTTTTTCGGAGAGCGACTTTGACGGTCTTGTTATGCAGGACAAAGATTTGTGTGACAAGATGAGCGATAATATCGAAAAATTTTCGACAAAGGTTATGCCGACCTTTGATACATGGAACTACTATTACTTCCGCCACCTCGACAACGCGGATAAAAATATCCGTAAACAAAGAAAAAAAGAACACCGTAAAATCGTACTCGGTGCTTTGTTTCCTTCTGCCGACGAACTTGAAAAAAAGTACGGTTTTCTGAAAAACCGCCATTTCCTTTATCCCGTTGCATTTGTAATGCGGGGCTTTTCCGCCCTCTTTAACAAGGAGAAAAAGCAAAGCCTTTCTAAAACGGTAACTGTCCCGAATAACAAAAAAGCAAAAGAAAACGAAACCGCTTCTTTTGATAATGAACGAATAGTCCTTTTGTCCGATTTCAAGTTGATGAAATAATTTTTGCAAAACTGTAAAACTTGTTGTATAATGTATGTTTGTAATAAATAAGGTTTCTGTACAAAAAGCAAAAGGAAAGTTATATGAGTAAAGTCAAAAAAATCTTCGAGAAAAAAAGTGAAATAAAACTCACCCTTTTGTGGTTGCTCGAACAGAGTAAAGGAGTTCGAAAATACACTGTTGTCTTTTTGATAATCAGTCTTTTTTCCATGCTCTTTTCACTTGCGAGTCCCGTTGCGAGTAAATTTGTCGTTGACGCGGCAATAAGCCCTACACAGGAATTTCGTTTTGAATATGCTCTTATTATGCTCGGAACTACTTTGGTTTCGATACTTTTAAGCAGTATTTCAAACATCTTTTCGGGTTATGTAAACGAAAAATTTGCTTTTTCCGTCAGGGCTGTAATGTTCGACAGAACTCAACGCGGAAGCTGGAAAAACATTTCATCTTTCCACAGCGGTGATATGCTCTCTCGACTGACAAGTGATGTAGATAATATTGCAACAAACATCGTAAGCCTTCTGCCAAGCCTTATTATCACTTCTATTCAACTTGTAATCATCTTGATTATTCTTCTTACCGTTGACCCGATGCTTGCGGTAATCGGACTGGTCGTCGGTCCTGTCGGTCTTATTCTTGCAACCGTTTACAGAAAACCATATCAAAAATATACAAGGACCTTGCGTGAAAGCCAGTCCGAATACTACACTTTCTTCCAGGAAACTCTCGGCAATATTGATGTAATAAAAGCGTTTCAACTTGAAGAAAAAAATAACGAATACTTTTCATCTTTGCGCGAAAGACGAATGAAAACCGTTATGAAAAGTACAAAACTCAGTACACTTATGAGCGCGACTATGCGACTTATTTATGCGGTGGGTTATGTTGTTGCTTTTTGCTGGTGTGCAAGCAGAATAGGAAGTAGTCCTGCGTACACCTACGGTACAATGACCTTGTTTTTGACACTTGTATCGCAACTTCAAACTTCTATCAGAGGTTTGGGCGGAGTTATTCCGACTTTCTACTCAATGCTCGTTTCGGCAAAGCGTGTTCGCGATATTACCGAGCAATCCCGTGAGGATACCGAAGTCCTCAAAGATATGCCGAAAAAGGTCGGACTCAAAGTTCAAAATGTTACTTTCTCATATAACGAAAGAAAAATTCTCGATAAAATAAATCTTGATATTTCCCCGTGTGAGCGTGTCGGAATTGTCGGTGAATCAGGTGCAGGAAAAACGACGCTCATCCGTCTGCTTCTTGCTCTTGTTACTCCAAACGAAGGCAATGTAATATTTACGAAAGACAAAGACGAAATCGAGTATGCCTCTCCTTCTTCAAGGCGTTTTATCTCTTATGTTCCGCAGGGAAACACCCTGATGACGGGAACGGTAAGGGATAACCTTCTGACAGGTAACCCCGATGCAACGGAAGAAATGATGTGGGACGCTTTGAAAAAAGCCGACGCAGACAACTTTATAAAAGACGACCAACGCGGACTTGATATGCCGATAAAAGAAAAGTCCGGCGGTGTTTCCGCAGGACAGGCACAAAGAATTTGCATAGCAAGAGCGTTGCTTCGTGACCGCCCTGTTATGATTTTTGACGAGGCAACTTCCGCCTTGGATGAAAATACCGAACGCAGAGTTTTCGAGGAATTGTCGCAGGATAACAACCACTCCTATTTTGTTATCACGCACAGAAAATCCATGCTAAAGTATTGTACGGCGATACTCGAAGTCAACCGCGACGGTAGCATTAAATATACTAAAAAGTGAAGAGTTAGGAGAGAGGAGTTAGGAGTTAAGGGAAAATCGCAAAGCGATTTTTGAATTTATATTTTCTAAATACTAAAAACTAAACACTAAATACTAAAAAAAGGCTGTGATGAAATTCATCACAGCCTTTTATCTCAGGGGTTAATAGTGTCACTCGTACCGGGAAGCAATGAGGCAATATCACCTGCTGCACAAATCTGCTCCAAATCCTCCTCGGAAAGTTCTTCGGCATATCTTTTTTGCGTTTCTTCAATCAACGCCGAAAGTTTCTCATTTTTTTCAAATTTTTGGAAGTCAAAAAGTCTTTTTAGTTTTTCTTCCATACACATTCCTCCATTCATTATGGGAATCGGTCAAATATTTATACGAATAAATTTTAAAAATCGCCAATACTTTTATAGTTTTTTTCTTAATTTTTTTAAAGCGTTAGTATGAAGATACCTTACATACGAATACGACATATCCATTTTGTCTGCGATATCTTTGAAAGACATATCCGAGTAATAGTGAAAAATAATCACATCGCGCTCACTTTCACTAAGAGTATACAAGGCGTCTGCAAGTTCGTCGAGAGTTTCACTTTGGCACAGTTCATCTTCTACGGTAAACTCCTCGCTGAATTCCTCGGGAATTTCTTCGTCAACTCTTCTTGTTCTGTAGTAGTCGATAAGCGTGTTTCGCGTAATTGTAAATATCCATGTGGAAAGCGACGATTTGCTCTCGTCAAATGTGTCGAGTTTTTCGTATACTTTCAAAAAAACATCGCCTGCTATATCTTCCGCCAAAGTACTGTTATTCACTTTTTCTAAAATATACCCGAAAACTTTTTTGTAGTATTCTGTGTATATTTTTTCTTTGAATTCTTTACTGTTTGTCATTATTCGTCCTCTACATCGAGCCTTTGTCTTTTTACAAGTTCGGCAAAATATCCGTTGTTTTCTATCAGTTGTTCATACTTTCCGCTTTCGACAATGTTGCCTTTATCAAGTACGATAATGCGGTCACAATGTCTTATAGTTGAAAGCCTGTGAGCGATAACGATACGAGTTGCTTTGATGTTGTCAATCGCGTCGGAAACCTTTTTCTGTGTCATATTGTCAAGGGCGGATGTCGCCTCGTCAAACATAAGAATTTTCGGCTTTGACGCAACGGCGCGGGCAATCATAAGACGCTGTTTTTGTCCGCCCGAAATACCTCCGCTGCCTTCACTGATAATCGTGTGCATACCCATCGGCATAGCCTTGATATCTTCATCAACGGAAGCGATTTTCGCAGCCTCCCACACGTCATCGATTGTCAACTGCGGTGCGGAAATAACAATGTTTGAATAAATATCACCGAGGAAAAGTTTACCGTCTTGCAATACCGTACCGATATTTTGTCGCAGGGATTTCAAATCCATATAGGAAATATCTTTGCGGTCATAGTAAATTGCTCCGCGTTCGGGTTTTTCAAATCCCAAAAGCAGACGGAAAAGGGTAGACTTTCCGCAACCTGTTGCACCAACGATGGCAACATACTCACCGGGGCGGATTTTTAACGACAGGTTGTTTATAACATAGGGCATATCCTCACTGTAGCGGAAATATACATTCTCGAGTTCAACAGCGCCCATAAGTTCCGATACAACTCTTTGTCCGTCGTTGATTTCGGGCTCTTGTTCCATAATCGGTCTTTGCATTTCGAGCGAAGGCTTTATGTTTGCTATTGAACTGACAACAAGCGAGAACGCCGTGAATGCGGCAGTTATCAACGCAAAAGATGTATCAAAAGCATAGTAGTCGGAAACGCTGACATTGTCTTTCACGGCAATGGTGTAGAAAACAAGTGTTCCGATAAGCGATACTGCAAGGGTTAAAGTTTTGCTTAATCTTAGGAGCAACGGCGAGTTATACTCGAGTTTTGCTTCTTTTGCGTATTCTTTTGCCCAGCGAGAGAACATTCTCTTTTCTGCACCGGCAAGTTTGATTTTCTGAATACCCGTTATCATCGAATAAGTTATACCGCTTGACTTACTTTTTTCTTCGATAAGTTCTTCGTTGACTTTCGTCTGCAGTATTGCCGTCGAAACCGTCACCGCAAGGGTAAGCAGGGTAACAATAAGCGCAGGTAATCCCAGCGAGGGAGAGAGCGAAGAAATCTGGAAAAGGTATACAAGCGAAAACGCAGTGGTAATTCCTGTTGTACCGACTGTTGTAAGTAACATTTTACAGAAATTTTGCACGCAAACTGTTCTCATATACAAATCGCCGGAAGCATATTTTTTGAAGAAAGTCGTCGGCAAAATCATAACTCTGCTCATAACAGCCGCCTGCACGGCGACATCGACTTTGACTTCTATTTTCGCTTTAATCAGGTTTTGGAAAGCGGTGATAAGCGACTTGCATATAATAAACGAAATCATAAACACCGCAAGCGATAAAAGAACGCGTAAACTTCCGCTTTCAAGTACTTCACCGAACAACCATTTGTTAATTCGCGGTCCCAATAGTCCGAGCAGGGTACTTATTCCTATCATCGACAGATAGAGGATTATATCGGAAACATTCATCTGTTGCATCATAAATTTTAAGATGTCAACCGTTTTCAGTTTGCGAAGCGGGAAAGGTTTGTAGAAACAAAGTGCTTCTTCATCAAAAAGATTTTCGTTTCTTCTTGTGACTTTTTCTCTTTTGCCTGTTTTCAGGTTCATAAAGGTATAACCCGAAAACTTTGACGGAACCAAAGCAACGGCTGTGCCGTCTTCTTTGAGTGTGCCGAGCATAACGCCGACAGCGTTTTTGTACCAGCCTTTTTCAAGGTTGACCGTTCTGCGCATAACACCGAGCGGTCTTAATGTGTACTCAAGTTGACCGTCAACGGTTGTAATAGACGACGGTATTTCGTCAGTCTTTTTTTTCATATGGAAAAAGGCTAATACTTCCTCAATAGCGGACTGTGCGACTTTTTTGTCATCAAAGGCGTTTACAAGTTGTTGCCCCATAACGGCACCGGCGATGTCGTCGATAGCGTCTAAAAAGTAGTTGTCGTCTTTTTCTTTTCTGTATCTTATCTGTTCATCAAACCAACTCAAAATCACACACCCCCTTATTCACTTGTAACAAGGTCACAGTAAAGTTTGCTGTTTTCGAGCAACTCTTTGTGTGTGCCTCGGTCAACGATGTTGCCTTTATCCATAACGATAATTTCATCGCAGGAACGAATGGTTGAAAGCCTGTGTGCAACAACAATACAGGCTATACCGCGGTTCTTTATCGCTTTTACAACTTCGTACTCTGTTTTTGCATCCAAAGCGGAAGTGGCTTCGTCGAGAATGATAACCGTCGGGTCTTGTGCAAGAACACGGGCAATTTCCATACGCTGTCTTTGACCGCCCGAAAAATCTCTGCCGCCCTCGATAAGCTTGTGCTGATAACCCAAGGGGCGTTTCATAATATCATCATGTATCTGTGCATCGCGTGCGGCAAGTATCATCTCAAAATCTTCGATACTGTTATCCCACATTTTGATATTATTTGCTATTGTATCTTCAAAGAGAATTACATCCTGGTCAACAACGGCAAGTGAGCCGTGAAAAACGCTGCTGTCTATCTCGCTCATCTTCTTTGAGTCAAAGAGGATTTCACCCTCCCACGGTTCATAAAGGCCGGAGATAAGTTTTGATATAGTCGATTTTCCGCAGCCCGAACTGCCGACCAACGCAACGCTTTTGCCCGGTTCAAGGGATAGATTAAAGTCTTTTATCAACGGCTCCGCCAATGGCGAATAGCCAAAAGAAATGTTTTTCAGTTCAATTTTGCCGGAAAGTTTTTCATACTCGCCCTGATAATTTTCTTCATCTGCGAAAACATTTTCACAAGGGTAGTTGAGAACATCGTCAACACGCTCCATTTGGGTACGCATTTCCTGTAACATCTGGTTAGCGTTAAGAAGTTGTTGAGCAGGCTGCATAAAGGCTGTCAAAAAGCCTTGGAAAGCCATAACCATACCGACTGTAAATTCGCCCATAAAGGTAAGATATACACCGAGGAAAAGCACAACTGCAGTAGCAAAAGCCGTCATAAACTCGGGGATAATATTCATATAGATATCGGTTTTCTGGAATTTTACAAGTTGGGTATTTGCGCTTGCCTGGTATCCCGACCATTTTGCAAAATATCCGTTTTCGGCTCCGCTTGCTTTTATCGTTTCTATCATATCAATACCCGAAATGGTATTTGAATTAAGCTTTGCGGTATCACGCATAGAAACACGGGTGATGTTGATACGCTTTTTGGAAATCCAGCGTGAAACAAAGGCGTTTATTCCGAAAGCACCAAGTCCGACAGCCGTAAGGATAAGGCTGTATCTTATCATAATGATGAAATAGAAAATCATCATTCCCGATTGAAGAACAAGCGGGGCAAAAGTTTGCATAAGAACTTTTGCTATATTTGCATTTGACTCTTGTCTGTTTTGAATATCGCCCGCCATTCTCTGCGAGAAGAAACTCATCGGCATACGCAGAACATGCCACATAAAGGTGGTGTTGCCGATAGCCGCCATCTTTCCGCCTATTCGAAGTCCGTAAACTTCGCTTATCGCGGACATCACTATCTGGATAATATCGAATCCCAAAAGTATTGCAATAAAAGGAATAATCCACGAGGGATTTTCGCCTGTGAGCAATCTGTCGAGGAAAATTCTCGAAAAGGCGGGGCTGATAGCCGCAACCAAAGAAGCGATTATCGAGGTTATCGCGGTAAAAAGCAAAGCCTTCTTTGAGCCTGTGAGTCTGCCCTTTGCAAAAGAAAACATACTCTTCGGTTTTCCTTCGGGTTCAAACTCGTCGCTTGGTTCAAACTCAAGACAAATACCCGTAAATGATTCTTCAAAAGTCGACATAGGTACGGCAATCGCACCTTTTGCGGGGTCGTTTAAATACGCTTTGTTGCCTTTGAATCCGTCCAAAACAACAAAGTGGTTAAAATTCCAGTGTATAATGCAGGGGAAAGTTCCTCTTTCCCTTATTGTATCGGCTTCATAGCGATACGCTTTTACATTCAGATTATAATATTTTGCGGCTTTCAAAATATTTTTTGCATTTGAGCCGTCACGAGATACACCGCAGTCACGCCTTACGCGTTCAAGCGGTATCCACTTTCCGTAGTAGGAAAGTATCATCGTCAAACTCGCCGCACCGCATTCAAGGGTTTCAAGTTGCATTACAACAGGTACTTTGGCAACACCCTTTTTTACGGGAACATTTCTCTTTTTTGCCATACGCACCTCAATTTAACAAAAACGACAAAGGTTTTACTGTTTCGGTAGTAATGTTTACTGAATGTTTTCCGTTTGGAACTTCGGCTTTTATTGTAACACAGGCTACTGTTTCCTCGTCTTTTGTAACATATTCAACGCTCGAAATACTGCCGTTTACGCCGTCGACTTCAACGGGCATATTTTCTTCTATATCGGTGTTGCTGACGAATACTATTGCCTCGTTATTTTCAAAAACACCCGATGTATTGACTTTTGTATCAAGCCGTCCGAAAACTCCCCAAACGAAGGCGCCGATAAGCAAAACGGCAACCGCAACAAGCAGTATCCAAATACCCGGATTTGATACCCTGATATAGTCGTTAAGGCTTTCGGGGGATTTAATTTTATCAAGGCTTTTTTTCGTAAACAGTTTGTTGTCCATGGTATCCTCTTTTCAAACGGCAGTTTTCGCCGGAATTTGTCATTCTAATTTCATTATATAATATCAATGTAGCAAAAATTTGTCAATATTCAAAACTTCATATCTCTGCATTTTTCCTATATTTTCATAAAGAAAAGCCCTGCTGTTAGCAGGGCTGTTTTTATTCAGTTGTTTTCAAATATTAAAATGAATTTTTTGTTTTCTTTTACTTCGTATATGCTTTCAAAATCGCTGTCGATAAAATCTTTCATATCGCTTTCGCTTTTGTAGAAAACACAACTTGTACAGGAAGAACTAATCTCCCTCGGCGGTGGCATAATTTTGCATTCGATTTTCTCTTTTTTCAGTGTTTTTTCCGTTACCATTGCGCCGTGATGCGTGTAAAAAGTTGCTATATATTCTTTCATTACTTTTCCTTTGTCAGCGTGATTGAAAAATCGCCGTCTTTTTCTTCAAAATTCATCTTATATCCGCAGTTATTCGCAAGGCGGGAGATGTTTTCTACCGAACATTTGTTATCAACCAGAACTTCGACAGTATCGCAGTTTTTCTTTATTTCTTTTTGTGTAAGCAGTACGGGAGTCGGGCATGAAAGCCCTCTTGCATCAATCATTTTTCTTCCTCCTCACGGTGTAAAATATCGAGATAAGCAGTACAATAACAAAGCCGAAAATTACGGCAATGCTACCGCGTTTTGTAACGCCTTCCGCGGACGATGCCAACTTGAAATTATGTGAAAAAGCGGCACCTGTCACCATACCGACAACGGTCAAGGCGGAGTCACTGTTTCCTTCACCCGCAAGCACGAGTTGACGCAAAGGACAACCGCCCAAAAGGACACAGCCCCAGCCGACAAGTGCCATTGATAAGAAGTTCCAAAGTCCGTCTGTGTGCGCGACAGGCTGACCAACAAAAGAAAAGTTCAGCGTTCCCAAAATCGCATTGCCGATAAGCACGGCAACTAATACTCCGAGAAAACCGAAAAGCAGTTTAAAATCTTTGAACATTACGGCGTCCCTAACTCCACCGACAAAACAAAGGCGACTACGCTGTGCCAAAACACCGACAAATATTCCGACAACGAGTGACAGGATAACAGGAGCGTGCATAGAAGCAGGCCCTTTTTCGCTTGCTTTGAATATCCACGGAAAAGCGAGGAAAAGTACAAACAAAACGACAACAGCGACAGGAAAAGCTGTGCCTTCAACTGTCTTTTGCTTATATGCACGCTCAAAGGAGAAACCTTTTTTGATAAAGAATATGCCGACCAAAATTCCGAGAATAAAGCCGACAAGACCGACAACGGCGTTGAGGTCACCGCCACCGATACGAATAACCATACGCAAAGGGCAACCGAGAAAAACGAGCGCCCCTACCATTACGATATTACCAAGCAAAAAGCGGGTAAAGGGAGAAGAACCGCCTTTTGCTTTGAATTCTTTTGTAAAAAGAGCAACAAGAAAAGCACCGATAACGATACCTATGATTTCGGGACGGATATACTGCACAACTTCGGCATTATGAAGCGACAACGCACCGGCAATATCACGCTCAAAACAGGCAATACAAAAACCCATATTCTGCGGGTTACCGAAATATGTAAGCAGTACCGCCGATATACCGATAACAAGTCCCGAAATTATTACTATAATATAGTCTTTCTTCTTATTCAAATATCTCCCTCGTTTCTTTTATATCTAATATATACTATGCGTTATCTTAATAATAATATAACGCTTTGTAAAAGTCAACCCTCTTGCCCCTATTAACAGAGGAGGCAAGAGAGTTTTTAGTGTTAAGTTTTAAGTTTTAAGATAATAATTCAAAAATCGCTTTGCGATTTTCCCTTAATTATTCATTATTCATCATTCATTATTCCGTTCTCAACGCTGTAACCGGGTCTTTTTTTGCGGCTTTTTTCGCGGGGATAAGTCCGCCGATAAGCGTCAAAAGCATACTCAAAACAATGAGTATAACAGAACTTGTTACGGGTATATATGCACTTACATCGGCAGTTACAAGTGCGTGGATGATAGCATTTCCCGGTATCAGTAACAGCAAGGTTATTCCGATACCGATAATTCCCGAACATAGCCCGACAATAATCGTTTCCGCCCTGAAAACGCTTGAGATATTTCTTTTTGACGCACCCAAAGCACGAAGAATACCGATTTCCTTTGTCCTTTCAAGTACCGAAATATAGGTGATAATTCCTATCATTATTGACGAAACAACAAGAGAGACCGCAACAAACGCGATAAGAACATACGAAATAACATTAACGATAGTTGTAACGGATGACATCAAAAGTTTAACCGCGTCGGTGTAGGTGATTTTGTTTTCTTCGCTGACACGCTTGTTGTAGTTTTCAATACATTCGCCGATTTTGTCTTTATCTTCAAAACTGTCGGCGTAAATATCTATTGACGACGGAGAGTCAAGACTGACAACGCCAAACGCTTTGAGATTATC
The DNA here is from genome assembly GCA_018065465.1 of Candidatus Ruminococcus equi. GTDB lineage: Bacteria > Bacillota > Clostridia > Oscillospirales > Acutalibacteraceae > Ruminococcoides > Ruminococcoides equi. Next base: position 22,053 of record JAGHTC010000026.1, on the reverse strand, counting down.
TTTATATGTTGATACCTTAACATACTTTTCGTAGAAATCAAGCAAAACATCATCGTCGGCATTTTCAAGATATTTGTCGGTAAATTCGGCATAGTCCGACTCTGTCAGGTCACCGCTTTGTTTCATATTTGCCATTTGAGCCATTTGCTCCTGTGCCTGCTGAAATTGTGCCATCTGCTCTTGCATTGCTTGGGCTTGGGCCTGTTGCGCCTGTATCATTTGCTCTTGCATTTGCTGTTGCGCTTGCTCCATTTGCTCCTGCATTTGCTGTTGAGCCTGCGCCATTTGCTCTGCCTGTTCTTTTTGTGCTTGCTGTTCGGGAGTTAAAGGAGTAGGCTCGGTTGCTTCTTGTGTTTCTGTTTTATCTTTTGAGATAACATCGGGATATTCGGAAATATCCTTTTTCGTTGCAGGTTGTGTCGGCATTTGGGGCATTGTAAACTGTGGAAAAGCACCGGTGCCTGACGGCATTTCGTACTGCGACTTGAAAAATTCTGCCTGTTCTTCTTCGGACATATTTCTTATGATAATCGTTTTGAAAAGATTTGCTTTTTCTGTAACGCCCATATTGGAGATATATTTTTTTGCATCTGCGATTTTGTCGGCGTCCGTTTCAGGCTCAAATTTCAAATTGTTCAAGACATTTATATCTTTGTTCTCTTTTTGGGCTTTGACTACTTCGCTTTTCTCGGTGTAGTCAATCAGATATTTTGTAAGGTACTGTGTATAGCCGAACACCGAGCCTATCAAGGAAGAGTCATCATCATTCGGTTTTATTACACCCGTTATTTTCAGTTTCAAGGCATTTTCGAGCAAATCTTCGATTTTTTCGTTGTCTTCTATTCTTTCAAAAACACCTTTGTCGTTTTTCTCGTAGTAGTCACATTCGGGAATCAGGTAGAACTCTTTTTCGCAGATTTCTTCAAAAGTCCACGCCTTGCTTTCAAGGTTGATTTCCTCATCCTTTTCGAGTTTTTTCATCATTTCTTTGTACTCTTTTGTCGGAAGAAAACCGAGTTGATAAAGAATAGACGCGGAAATCTCGTTATTACTGTCGGCAACGATAACGATTTCATCATAGTTTTTCGGCATAGCACCGTAGAGGATATCGTACCTGTCGGAAATCGCTTTACTGATTTCGCCGTCTTTGTTTGACATCAGTTCGGTAAAGTTGCTTTTCGACATAAAATCCGACATTGACGACATCGAAGAACTGTTTGAGCCTGTCATCGCCATTGTTGCAAGTGCCATTTTTTCTTCATCGTTTTCGGCAAGGGTGCTTCCGTCTGTATTTACCAGGTCTTTGTTATCGTCATAAGTATATATATCAAATTTCGTATTATAGCCGTAGGAAATACCGTTTTCTCCGAGATATTGAGTCATGTCACAGTCGGGAGAATCAAGATATTTTTTGAAGTCGGTAAGGTTGTTTTCGGTGAGAGAATCGGCAAAGCCCTGTGCCATTTCAAAGTCTTTTGTGTTTGAATATATCTTGCTTTTGTCGTTGTGTTCGCCTGATGATTCCTTGCTTTTTCTGCCAAGTTCCATCATTCCCGAAATGTCAAACGCCTGTGCTTTTATCTGAATGGGGTACGAGGTCATCGTGTCTTTCTGGATAGTGTCAATATAGGCGTTGACGCCGTTTGAAAGCGAAAGTATCAATGCAATTCCGATAATACCGATTGAGCCTGCAAAAGAGGTTAAAAGTGTTCTGCCCTTTTTTGTGCGCAGGTTATTAAAAGAGAGCGCAAGGGAAGTAAAGAAAGACATAGACGCTTTCTTTTTTCTTTTCGCTTTCTTTTTCGGTTGTTCTTCTTCCTTTTTTTCTATTTCATACGGGTTTGTATCTTCGGTAATTTTTCCGTCTTTCAGTTTTACTATTCTTGTTGCATATTCTTCTGCAAGTTCCGGGTTATGTGTTACCATAATAACAAGTCTGTCGTTGGCAACTTTTTTCAAAAGTTCCATAACCTGTACACTTGTTGCAGAGTCCAGCGCTCCCGTCGGCTCGTCTGCAAGCAGTATAGTCGGATTGTTAACAAGCGCTCTTGCTATTGCAACTCTTTGCATCTGTCCGCCCGAAAGTTGGTTCGGTCTTTTGTGAATTTGTTCGACAAGTCCGACTTCTTTTAAGGCGTCTTTTGCCCTTTGTCTGCGTTCTCTTTTAGACACGCCGCTGATGGTCAGCGCCAACTCGACATTTGAAAGTATGCTTTGATGCGGAATAAGGTTATAACTTTGAAAAACAAAACCTATGGAATGGTTGCGATAGGTGTCCCAGTCTCTGTCTTTGTACTTTTTTGTAGATGTGTTGTTGATAATAAGGTCACCGCTGTCGTAGCGGTCAAGTCCGCCGACAACATTGAGCAAAGTTGTTTTGCCCGAGCCCGACGGTCCTAAAATCGCGACAAATTCGTTATCGCGAAAAGACAAAGAAACATCGTCAAGCGCAGTCTGCACCAAATCGCCTGTTTTGTATCTTTTTGTTATACCTTTTATTTCCAGCATATATATCTTCCTTTCAAAAGGTATTTATATGATTGACGAAAGATTTTTCATCTAAACAAGTAAGAAGCCTCTCAAACGAGAGGCTTTATTTATATCAGATATTCACCGAATAGTTCGGAGCCTCTTTTGTAATTGAAATATCGTGCGGGTGAGATTCCTTCAGTCCTGCTCCGGTGATTTTTACAAATTTTGCTTTGTTGTGGAGTTCTTCAATATTCTTGCATCCTGTGTATCCCATACCGGATTTTACTCCGCCTATCATCTGGTAAACAGTGTCGGCAAGCGGTCCGCGATAGGGAACACGACCTTCAACTCCTTCGGGAACGAATTTCTTGTTGTTGCCCTGGAAATATCTGTCGGATGAGCCTTTGCCCATAGCGCCGAGCGAGCCCATTCCGCGATAAACTTTGAACTGTCTGCCCTGATAAATTTCTGTTTCGCCGGGGGATTCCTTACATCCCGAAACCATAGAGCCGACCATAACAACATTTGCACCTGCTGCAAGAGCCTTTACGATGTCGCCGGAGTATTTGATACCGCCGTCAGCGATAACCGGAATACCGTGTTTTGCTGCTTCGCTTGCTGCGTCGAAAATCGCTGTTATCTGCGGAACACCGATACCGGCAACAACACGGGTAGTGCAGATAGAGCCGGGACCTATTCCGACTTTGACACAGTCTGCGCCTGCTTCTATCAGCGCTTTTGCACCTTCTGCAGTTGCGATATTTCCCGCTATAAGCGAAACCTCGGGGAAGGCTTCTTTTACTTTTCGAACAGAGTTTACAACATTACTGTTGTGACCGTGAGCGGAATCGAGAACGAGTACATCAACAGAAGATTTTACAAGTGCTCCTACTCTATCCAAAACATCGGGAGTTGCGCCTATTGCCGCACCGCAGAGAAGTCTGCCGTTTTCGTCGCGGGCGGAATTCGGGAACTGCTCCGATTTTTCAATATCTTTTATTGTGATAAGTCCTTTGAGTTTTCCGTTTTCGTCAACTATCGGCAATTTTTCTATTTTATGCGCACACAAAATTTCTTTTGCCTGGTCCAAGGTTGTGCCGACAGGGGCTGTAACAAGTTTTTCAGATGTCATTACATTTTTTATCGGCTGGTCGAAATCTGCTTCGCTCATAAATTTTAGGTCACGGTTTGTGATAATACCGCAGAGTTTGTCACCGACACAAATCGGCACACCCGAAATTCTGTATTTTCTCATCAGGTCGTTTGCTTCTCTTACCGTGTTGTCGGGAGCAAGGAAAAACGGGTTTGTGATAACTCCGTTTTCACTTCTCTTTACGCGGTCAACCATATCCGCCTGGGCTTCTATCGGCATATTTTTATGAATGATACCGATACCGCCTTCTCTTGCAATCGCGATTGCCATTTCCGTTTCGGTAACGGTATCCATCGCAGCGGTCATAATCGGCGTGTTTAGGAAAATCTTTTTCGTCAACTGCGTTTTAACGCTGACATCTTTTGGCTCAACATTCGATTCTGCGGGAATGAGAAGAACATCGTCAAAAGTGAGTGCTTCTTTTACAAATTTTTCGCTGTACGGCATATTTATCATAATTTCACCCCGTTTATTTTTTACAGAATATTATACCAAAATGAAAAGTGTATATCAATACTTTTTACTGTTTATTGATGAATTATTTGTAAATTATTCCTTGCTTATTGACTTATTTGCTTTTTTAACCTAAACTGTAAATAATTTAAAAGTTAGGATGTCGAATATGAAAAAACTTTCATTCATCATTTTTCTGCTGATAATTACGCTGACTTTTTGTTCCTGCCAAAGCGGAGAAGCAACAAAATCTGAACAGCCACCAACCACCAAAACCACCACAGAAGTTCAAAACAAAGACAACAAGCTTGCGTCAATTGTGGGCACATGGGTATCAAACGATATTGACAACGACCTGTATTTTATTTTCGAAGAAAACGGTGACGCTTTTGTAAAATACGGCTCATGCACAATTTACGGTGAATATTTTGATACCGAAGATGATAACGGAAATCCCGTTTATGATATCGACCTCGGAGAATTTCTTTACAACGAGTATTCGGCAAAAATGGACGGCGAAAAGTTGGTACTAAAAAGCCCGACAAACGAGTATAAATTCAGAAAAGCCGAGTTTTACGATGTAGTTTTACCCCAAAGCGACAGCTCAAAAATCGATGAAAAACTTCTCGGCAACTGGGGCTCACAAGACAACTTCGAGTGTTATGAATTCAGAGCTGACGGTACGGCAACCGTTACCGATATGTACAATATGGCTACTATCGAATGTGTCTATGAATGTGACAACGGCACAGTAGTTCTTACCTACCTCGCAACAGAAACACAAACAGGTACAAAAAAATACGAATATTCGGTAGACGGCAACAAGGCGGTTATTGATAAATATAACTACGAAAAAGTAGAATAACAGAAAACGGACAGTGTTTTTTTCACTGTCCGTTTTTAATTGATAATTTGGGAGTTAGAAGTTAGGAGTGAAGAGTGAGGAATTTTTGTTTGTTGATTTATAATTACTCAACACTTATAACTTCTTTTCCGCCCATATACGGTCTTAATGCCACGGGAATTTGATATATCCGGTCGATTCGGGGCATTATCCGAGGATGTGGAATCAGAAGTTTTTCTTCTTTCTTGTGTGTACCAAGGAAATGACAAACATGAGTCCTGCAGCAAACAGAAGCATCCACAAAAATACATGGTTGTTATCGCCCGTGGCAGGTGATTTTCCGTTTCCTGATTCTGGTGAATTCGGAGAAGTCTGGCTTTTTATTGTGAAACTTGTTTCTGCGCTTCCGTCTTTTGACACGATTTCTATGGAATGTGTGCCGGTATTAAGTGTTTCAAGGAATGACGGCTTCAGCATTATGCTCGTTGAGCCCTCTTTCGCACTGTAATAATCTGATGAAATCGTTTTTCCGTCGATTTTCACGCTGTCAAACAAATCGAATTCGGCATTCGAAACAAATACCAGTCCCTCTTTGCTTCCTTTTGTCCAGGCGGTATTTGCTCCGCTAATAATCCGGTATTGACCGGACTGACTCTGATAGACCATTTCAATGTGAACGTTTCTTTGTCCCTTCAGTTTATCTTCAATGTCCTTCTTTTCCATAAACGGAGAGCCTTCTATCGCCACATCATTGATTCTGACTTCAAGACCGATTCCCTCTTGCGGCGATACCGTTACTTTTCCATTCGTACCGGTCATTATTCCCTCGCCGCTTTCACTTACGCCGTCTATCAGACCGCCGGTAATAAGGATGTTGCCTCTTCCGTTTTTTCCGCCGCCGATACCGGAACCGTCACCGTCGCCTTTTCCTTTGACAGTGCCGCCGTTTATCGTTATATTGGCCGAGCCCTGCATACCACCGCCGATACCGGCTCCGTATCTGGTTGTAGCCGTGACAACACCGTTGTTTATCGTCACATTACCTGTGCCGTTTGATCCGCCGCCGATACCGGCTCCGTATCTGGCTGTAGCCGTGACATCGCCGTTGTTTATCGTCACATTACCTGTGCCGTTTGATCCGCCGCCGATACCTGATGCACCGTCATCGGTTGAGACTGTTATATTTCCTCCGTTGACCGTAATTTGTCCGCTGTTTTCTTGGTCATTTCCGCCTATTGCAGAACATTGCCATATTTTTGTACTACCCGTTTTCTTCAAATCAGCCGTAAGATTTCCTGCTTTTGTTCCGGTACCCTGTGCATAGATTGTAAGTGAACTCTCTGGTCCCACATGGATTCCGCACGGAGTCTCTAAATTACAGCCGTCCATAAGTATCAGGTGAACATCGCCACTCGTTTCTACTCTTTCCGGGATGTTTACCGTATTCCATACTGCATACCAGCCGTCTTCCAACTTTATGGTGTTTTCTTTGAGCACAGTGTAATCCTTTGTAGTCTGCTCATTGCCCGCGGCATCGAGGTAAGTAATCTGATCTTGCTCGAATGTCACTGTGACAGAAACATCTTTCTCCGGCATTATAAAGACTTTGAGTGCTCCATGATCTTCAAACTGTACTTCATTTGAAGTGCAACTTACAAAATGACTATGTTCCTCAGGGAACTCGAAAAATGTCACTCTGGTTCCCTTTAATGCAATTGTATGTTTTATTTTTTCCAATCTGCCGTTGCCTTGTACTGTGTAAGTTATTGAATGGTATGGTCCTACAGTCAGATACAACTCGTGCCAATACTTTAATTTATCATAGAGGTCTCCGGAAAGGAACGGAGAACCTTCTATTTCTGTATTGTTAGTTGTTCTTGCATCTATTGCATAACCCTTTGGAGGGTTCGCTTTGAATGAACCTCCCGAGCCGATAAGAAACGGCTCGCCTTTTTCAGTTTTTGTATTGATGATTCCGCCGGTAATCGTAATCTTACCGTAAAATCCTCTTTTATCATAAGCACCGCCGATTGCCACTGCATTCGCTTCTCCTATTGCAGTAATTACGCCGCCGTTTATTGTTACTTCAGCACCTGTTTTTTGACCTCCGCCAATAGCAGCCCCTGACATATGATTAGTAGCCTTTACTGTTCCGCCGTTTATTGTTACATATCCGCGGCCCTCTGGAAGTTCTCCTAATGCATCATCTTTCGTATCGCTTCCACCGATAGCGGCACCATACCATGATTCCGCTGTTACATCTCCGTTATTTATCGTAACATATCCGCGGCCGCAACTGTTACCTCCGCCGATTGCTGCCGGACCATAGTATAATCTTGTTGTTGTTGCCCTAATGACGCCGCCGTTTATCGTAATCTGCCCGCTGCTTTCTCCGTCGCAGCCGCCAATTGCGGCCTCCCAAGCATTATTTTCCGTATTGGTTGCCGTTAGTGTGCCCGGATTTTCTGTGCTCTGGGCATAAATTGTCAAGTTGTAGCGATATCCGTTACCCTGACCTACGTTAATTCCTTTTGTTGCAGTAAGACTGCATCCGTCGGCGAGGATTATATTCACATCGCCTTTTATTTGCAAACGGTCTTCTAAAGTATAACTTCCTTCTATCAAGTACCATTTATTGCTTAACGTTTTCATATCCGGAGTGAATATTGTTACATCTTCTGCCGGAAGATAAGTTGTCTTTCCGTTTTCATCCATGTATGAAATGTCCGGGTCATGTTCAAATATCGCTTTTACTGTGACATCCTTGTCTGGCATGACGAAAGTATTATTTTTGCTTACAGTCACATCATCCGACTGCCATTCTAAAAAGTGATAATACTTATCAGGCACCGCCGTAAGCGCTACCGCGTCTTCTTTTACTGTGCTTGTTGGAGTCGCGGTTACTGTTCCGGTTCCGTTAGTTTCGACAGTTATGTTATAAGTTGTCAGTGGAACCTGGCGGATATGTACCCAGCCGCCTTTAAGAACATCATTGATATTTGTGGCTGAAGTGAACGGGGAACCTTCAACCCTTCTGTCATCTCCTGTTCTTACTGCCATTGCATAGCCTGCAGGAGCGGTAATCCATACAGAACTGCCGGAATTTCCGTTGATTCCTTTTGAATCAATATTTCCGCCGTTTATCACGACTTCGCCGAGAGTCCTTCTGCCACCATCATATCCGTGGCCGATTCCCATACCACATTCCGTATGGATATTTCCGCCGTTTATCGTAATTTTTCCGCTATTATTTTTAGGATTCCCACCAATTGCGGCAGTGCTCCATTCAACATCTGTTGCGGTAAGGGTTCCTGCGTTTTCCGTACTCTGTGCATATATCGTAAGACTTGCTGCTTCCGGTACGTGAATGCCTCCCTTAATCGTAAGGGCACATCCGTCTATAAGGATAAGATTTACATTTCCGCTTACCTCAACCCTTGCAGGGATGGTTACTTCACCGTCTGCAATATACCAGCCCTCTGTCCACTTAATAGTATCAGCGTCAATTACTTTGTAAGATGCGCAATCCGGCACACCGCCGCTTCCGTCCATATACTCAACCGGTTCAGGCATATTTGCCATTAACAGTGCGACCGTGCCTTCTTCGCAGGAGCCTGCTTCGTCAGGTGCTTCCGAAATCTCTGTGATTTCTTCAATCATACCCGTTTCGCCGGACAGTTCCGCATCCGTTTTGTTCATCTCAGAAAAATTTTGCGGGAGAATACCATCTGCAAATGCATTCACCGGTAAAAGAGATACACACATTACAGCACACAATAATCCCGCTATTAATTTGGACTTCATGGTTGTTTCCTCCGATACTGTCAGTTTTGTGGGGCTTTATACAAAATAACCGATTTTATGATTCTTATATTTTCTTTTTTCTGATTCTCATAACACAGAAAGCGTTGCATGCCAATGCGGCGACTAAAATATAAATCCATAACATGATATGGCTTTCATCGCCTGTGTTCGGTGCAGGGCCGCTCTTTTTGTTCGGTTCAGGGTCGCTCTTCTGGTTGCGTCCGCAAAGCGTACAAACACCGTTTTTGTATTCATGAGGCTCGTCATTGAAGATGTGCCCGCACTCCTTGCATTCTACCATATGCGTCTCTGCATCTCCAAAATCTTTATATATCAGCCCTTTGTGGCGAATTAATTCTTTACCGCATTCCAAACATATGGAAATATGATAAAATTCTCCATCCTCTTCGGATATCATGTGTTCGTCTAAATGCATTCCGATGAACTCATCCTTGAACACACATTCATCATGTTCCCTTTCACAATAGTCGCAAGGTCCATCCGGGTTAGTACACAATGTATAATGGTCAAGGAGCGGCGATGTCTGTTCTCCGCAATCAACACATACTATCCAGTGATGCTCCTTGTCGCTGAATACCTGTTCATTTGTGTGTGTGTAATCCAAAACCTCTGCCTTTGCCCCGCAAAGCGAGCATGTCGGTTCATCCTTCTCTGTGCAGAATTTGATATGTCTTTCGATTTCCTCATCCACTTTTTTTCCGCAGGCGCATGTAACCCAGTGACCTTTTTCTCCGGGGATATATTTTACAAAATTATCAAGGCTATGTCTTATCTCCGGAACGGAACCCTCTTCGATATCTTCCATACATGCACCGCATTTGCTTAAATCATAGCAGAAAGCGTAAGGATGCCTGATTTCAGAAATTTCAGATTCGATAAGGTCTTCTATGCCGCAAAGGATACAAACATTCGGCTCATTGCAGTAAACAACATGATTGCAGGATGATTCGTGTCTTCCGCATCTAACGCATACTCCCTTATCATATTCATGCTCTTCATCATCGAACGCATAATCGCATTTCACACATTTTACGGCATGGACATCGTCGCTTCCAAAATCGTTGCAGACGATTCCTTCGTGTTCCATAATCACATTATCACATTCTATGCATGTCGCCACATGATAACGCTCTTCACCTTCTCCTGCCACTTCGTGTATCAATTTATGCACACCTATTTTCCCCTCAACGAAATTGCATTCGTCATGGGCTCTGTCACATAAACCGCACGGTCCGTCCGGGTCGGTGCAATCAGTATAATGCTCAAGTTTCGGCATTGTCATCTTATTACAGAGCGTGCATTCCCTCCAGTGATAATCGTCATCCTGGAATAAATGCTCATTCTCATGCTTCACTATTTTCTGAGGGTCTGTTGCCTCACCGCCGCAAAGGAAACATACATCCTCCTGTGAGCATTTGACAATGTGCATCTGCATTTCGGATTCTTCTCCGCAGAAGCATTCAGCCCTGTGACGGCTTCCTTCCGGATAAAATCTTGCCTGTTCTTCAAGGCTATGTCTGATTTCTTCCGCTGAGCCTTCCTCTATCGGCTGCTCGCACGAACCGCAAGTGGCAAGATCATAGCAATAAGCAAACGGATGCACCACTTTCGTGATTTCTTCTTCCTGCAGGTCCTCTTTACCGCAGATGATACATGTGGTTTCGTCGTCACAGTAGACTTCATGCTCACATTCCGCTCCCATGACATTAGCAGTGCCTGTCCAGAATGCGCATACCAGCATCACCATGACCAGTAATATGACTGTTCCTGTTTTTTTCAACATAATTTTTCTCTCCTTTTTTGTTTTTTATATGTTTTTTTGGGATTCAATATTAAGTATTCACTTTTATTATTTCCTTACCGCCCATATACGGACGAAGGGCAACGGGAATATTAACAGAGCCATCGGCGTTAAGGTTGTTCTCCAAAAATGCAATAAGCATTCTCGGCGGAGCGACAACGGTGTTGTTAAGAGTATGCGCAAAGTATTTTCCGTCTTTTCCGACAACGCGGATTTTCAGTCTTCTTGCCTGAGCGTCGCCCAAATTCGAACAGGAGCCGACTTCGAAATACTTTTTCTGTCTTGGTGACCAGGCTTCAACATCAATCGACTTAACTTTCAGGTCTGCCAAATCGCCCGAACAACATTCAAGAGTACGAACGGGAATATCAAGCGTGCGGAAAAAGTCAACGGTGTTTTTCCAAAGTTTATCAAACCAGATTTTTGATTCGTCGGGCTTGCAGACAACAACCATTTCCTGTTTTTCAAACTGATGTATTCTGTAAACTCCTCTTTCTTCGATTCCGTGCGCACCTTTTTCTTTTCTGAAGCAAGGTGAGTAGGAAGTAAGCGCATAGGGGAGTTTTTCTTCGTCGTTGATAGTGTCGATAAATTTGCCTATCATCGAGTGCTCAGAAGTACCGATAAGGAACAAGTCCTCATCCTCAATCTTGTACATCATGGCGTCCATTTCGGCAAAACTCATAACGCCTGTTACAACATTACTGCGAATCATATAAGGCGGAATACAGTAAGTAAATCCGCGGTCAATCATAAAATCGCGGGCGTAGGAAATAACAGCAGAATGGAGTCTTGCGATATCGCCCATAAGATAGTAAAATCCGTTGCCGGCAACTTTTCGCGCAGAGTCTAAATCAATGCCGTTTAATTTTTCCATAATCTCGGCGTGGTAGGGTATCTCAAAATCGGGAACAAACGGCTCGCCGAAACGCTCGATTTCAACATTTTCGGTATCGTCTTTTCCGATAGGAACACTCTCGTCGATTATGTTCGGAATTACCATCATAATAGCGTGGACTTTTTCGCCTAACTCTTCTTCTTTTTCTTCGAGGTTTTTGAGCTCTTCGCCCTTTTCGGTTACAAGCGCTTTGAGTCTTTCGGCTTCTTCTTTTTCGCCCTTTGCAAAGCAAGCGCCGATTTGTTTTGAATACTTGTTTCTTTCTGCTCTGAGGTTATCTGCCTTAGCCTTTGTTTCTCTGAGTTCCTTGTCAAGAGCGATAACTTCATCAACGAGTTGAAGTTTGTCATCCTGGAATTTATTTCTAATGTTTTGTTTTACTGTTTCGGGGTTTTCGCGTAAGAATTTAATATCAATCATTTTATTGTCCTCTTCCTGTTTTTTGCACTATGGCGATTATTTATCTTCAAGTTTATTTGCAAGCGTTTGCAAGTCTTCGTTTGAGTAGAACGATATAGACAGCGTACCGCCTTTGTTATCTTTTGACGGAGTTACGGTTACCTTTTGTCCGAGGTGCTGTGATAAGGCTATTTCCACTTCTGTATAGTAAGAAGGTTTGCTTGTTTTTGTCACTTTTTTGCTCGGCGTTTTTGCAAAGTCTTTGCAAAGTTTTTCCGTTTGTCTTACCGACAAGCCGTCTTTTATTATTTCGTTTGCCGCTTTTATCATTTGTTCTTTTGTATCAAGGGATAAAAGCGTTCTTGCGTGGCCTTGTGAAAGTTTTCCGTCTTCGACAAGTTTTATTACCTCATCGGGCAAAGTAAGAAGTCGCAATGAGTTTGCAACAGCGGAACGGGATTTTCCGACAGAGGTTGCAACATCTTCCTGAGTAAACGAAAACTTTTCCATAAGCGTTTTGTAGCCCTTAGCTTCTTCAATCGGGGTAAGGTCTTCACGCTGTAAGTTCTCAATAAGAGCAAGTTCCATAGTTTCGCTGTCAGAGAGTTCTCTGATAACCGCAGGGATTTCAGTCAGCCCTGCCATCATACTTGCACGGTATCTGCGTTCACCGGCAACAATCTTGTACCCGCCGCCGATAATCGGACTGACGAGTATAGGCTGCAAAACTCCGTACTGCATTATACTTTGTGAAAGAGAAGAAAGTGCTTCTTCATCAAATTCTTTTCGTGGTTGTTCGCGGTTAGGCTCAATTTCGGATATTTTCAGCGTAACGGTTTCATTTTTGTCGTCGCTGTTGTTCTCCATAAAAATAGCACCCAAGCCTTTTCCCAAACCTGAAAGCCTGTTATTTGCCAATGCGTTCACCGTCCTTTTTGAGAATTTCTTCTGCAAGTCCTAAATATGCAAGCGTGCCTTTGCACGATTTATCGTAATATATGACCGGCATTCCGAAAGAAGGCGCCTCGGAAAGACGAACGCCCCTCGGGATTACCGAAGAAAAAACTTTTTTCGGGAAATACTGTTTTACTTCGTTTACTACCTGCTGGGTAAGGTTGAGTCTTCCGTCATACATAGTAAGCAAAACACCGAGCAAATCAAGGTATTCGTTGGTCTGGCGTTTCACTCTGCGAACGGTATTCATCAACTGCGACAAGCCCTCTAAGGCATAGTATTCGCACTGAATAGGCACCAAAATCGAGTCGGCACAGGTCAACGCGTTTGTCGTAATCAAGCCCAAAGACGGGGGACAGTCGATGATGATATAGTCGTAATTTTGCTTTATCGAGGAAATGCCCTTTTTGAGAATATATGCTCTTTCGGGCAGGTCGATTAACTCAATCTCTGCGCCCGCAAGGTCAATACCCGACGGCAGAAGGTCAAGACAGGAAAAAGCGGTTTTTACGACGATATCCTGCGCTTTTACGCCGTCAACGAGCAGATTATATGTAGTATATTTCGCTTTTCTTTTATCAATGCCGACACCCGAAGTCGCGTTTCCCTGGGGGTCAACATCAATAAGAAGCGTTTTTTTGTTGTAATATCCCAAAGCGGCAGCGATATTGACCGCGGTTGTGGTCTTGCCGACACCGCCTTTTTGGTTTGCAACAGCAATAACTTTTGCCAAAAAATCACCCTAAATTCAAATTCCATACTATTTTATCACATTGTGCGCCATAATTAAAGTGTTTTTTGAAAAAAGATTATAAATATGTTTCACGTGAAACATCGAAGAGCCGAGTCGCGTAGCCTTGAAATAACGACAGGCAATCCATGAATTTTGAAACAGACCAAAGGTCTGTGCAGAAATTCACGAGAGCAGGAGTTATTTCAAGAGTTGCGAAGCGAAACGAGGCTTGACATCGAAGAGCCGAGTGCAACGCACTTCGGCACTCGGCATAAACTATATCAAGCCTCGTATGCCTACGCTGTTCCTCAAATAACTCCTACTCGACTAACCACCCTTTGGACTTTTTCAAAGTCCTTCGGGCAGTCCCGTCTCGTCCGTCGTAATTTGAGGGCTTCGGCACTCGGCTCTTACAATACGCCAAACGCCCATACGAAGAAATTCGTATGGGCGTTGGCAAGGGGTTCAGATAAGGAAATGGGTATGAGTGGATAGATGCTTTCGCACCTATTGGGAAAGCGATGGGGTTGGGGATAGAAAAAATGTTGTTGTGCCTTTTTGCATTCCAATCAATTTTTACATCCCCATATGGAGAAAACAGTATTATGATGCCTGTTTCGGGATTTTTACGGTATATTCTATGTATTCGTCGGTTTCGTTCTTGCGGGAAATCGCGTTAATTCCCGACAGACGCATTGTGTCAACAGCTTTGTTTATCGTGTTGACGAAAATTCTGACATCTTTTATGGCAATCTTTTTTTCGCCTTTCGGCGGGTTTTTTGACATTTCGCAGGAGTTTTTCATAAGCACATCGGTGATAAAACTTTCGCTCTCGCCGGCGCTCATATTGTCTGTGATAATTCGGCTTAGTGCTTCCCTGCGTAAAGTTTCTTCTTCTATTCGAAGTAAAGCGCGGGCGTGCCTTTCGCTTAAATTAGCACTCAAAATCCACTCTTGTTCTTCAAAAGTGAGTTTAAGAAGCCGTAATTTGTTTGCGACGGTGCTTTGCTTTTTGCCGAGTTTTATTGCCGCCTGTTCTTGGGTAAGTCCGTATTTTCTGATAAGGCGGGCTATTCCGCGCGCCTGCTCAAACATAGATAAATCCGTGCGCTGGATATTTTCAATAAGTGCAAACACCGCGCTTTCTTTGTCGTTGCATTTGAGCACAACGCAGGGGACTTTGTTAAGCCCCGCCATAACTCCCGCACGAAGCCTGCGTTCTCCTGCTATCAACTCATATTCCGTCTGGTTTATCTTTCTGACGGTCAACGGTTGAAGAATACCGTTCTCGCAAATCGATTGCGACAGGCTGAACAGCTCGTCCTCGTCAAAGTTTCGGCGTGGCTGAGTCTTGTTAGGTCTTATACGAATTGTGGGTATCATCAGAACTTTATTATACGGTCTTGACGAAAAGTTCATTTTTGTCACCTCACATTTTGTCCCTGCAAGAGTATAATATCAAATTCGTTTTTCATTTTTTGTCGGATTTTCACCGATTTTTCTACATTCTTTTGTAAAAGAAAAAGAGAAAAGCGGTTTTCCTGTCGAAAATCTCGCTTTTCTCTAAAATTCTATAAAGTTTTTTGTTTTATTTTTGCCGTCGGTCTTGGATAGGCTTTCGGCGTTTTTTCTCTTTTATCTATGCTGATTATACACCGTTCGCCTGCATCGGCTAAATCAAATTTATCAACCGACCTTGTCTTTCCGCCCAAAATTTTAATGGCGGGCTTAGCAGAATCGAGTTCTTCTTCAGCGTCTTTGCCTTTATAGGAAACAAACTGACCGCCGACTTTGACATACGGCAAACAGTATTCACACAAAACGGGCAAAGATGCCACCGCGCGGGAAGTTGCTATATCAAACTTTTCGCGAAGTTCGGGAGATTTTGCACCGTCTTCTGCTCGGCTGTGGATGAGTTTTGCATCTATTGAAAGTCTGTCGCAGACTTCTTTGAGAAACACAAGCCGTTTGTTAAGGCTGTCGAGCAAAGTAAGGTTGATATCGTTTCTGAAAATCTTCAGCGGAATACCCGGGAAACCTGCACCTGTTCCGATGTCTATCATTGTTGCGTTTTCTTTGATATCGACGAACTTTGTCATCATAAGGCTGTCGCAAAAATGTTTTAGTGCAACATCATAGGGGGCAGTGAGGGCTGTCAAATTCATTTTTTCGTTCCACTCAACAAGCAATTCATAGTATATATTAAACTTTTCTAACTGCTCATCGGACAAGTTTATTTCGAAATCTTCTGCCGTCTTTTTCAGCAAAGAGGAAAAATCATTCATCGTGTTTCCCTCCGACTTTCGCAAGATATATCAGCAAAACGCTGATATCGGCAGGGGAAACCCCACTGATTCTCGATGCCTGACCGATAGAGCGCGGGCGAATTTTCGCAAGTTTTTCGCCTGCTTCAAGTCGCAGTCCCGTCACATCTTTGTAGTCGATATCTTCGGGCAGAAGTTTTGTTTCCAACTTTCGCATAGTTTCTACGGCTGAAAGTTGCTTTTTGATGTAGCCTTCATATTTTACAGTGATTTCGACCTGCTCAAAAATCGCTTTGTCTAAACTCGGGCGGTCTTTGTCGATAGGGGCAAGAACATCATAGGAAAGTTCGGGGCGTTTTATCAAATCGACAAGGTGAATTCCGGTTGTTACATCGGATGTTTCACGTGAAACAAGTATATCGCTCAACTCTTTTGACGGCGAGATTACCGTACTTTGCACTCTTTGGAGTTCTTGTTTGATTTTTTCCTGCTTATCGGTAAATCGCTTATATCTTTCTTCGCTGATAAGCCCCAGTTCATATCCGAATGGAGTAAGCCTTTCGTCGGCGTTGTCCTGTCGCAAAATAAGACGGTACTCGCTGCGGGAAGTCATCATACGGTATGGCTCGTTTGCGCCCTTTGTGACAAGGTCATCAATAAGAGTACCGATATACGAACTTGCGCGGTCAAGGATAAACGGCTCTTTTCCTTTGACTTTCAGCGCTGCGTTAATTCCTGCGATAAGTCCCTGTGCCGCCGCTTCTTCATAACCTGATGAGCCGTTGAACTGTCCTGCACCGTAGAGTCCTTCAAAATCTGCAAATTCAAGCGTTTGTTTTAGTGCGGTCGGGTCGATACAATCGTACTCAATCGCATAGGCGGGACGCATAACAAGGCAGTTTTCAAGACCTTTTATTGTGTGGTAAAAAGCAAGTTGGACTTCCTCAGGCAGAGAAGACGACATACCTTGTAAGTAAAGTTCCTGCGTATTTTCGCCGCAAGGCTCAATGAAAAGCTGGTGGCGTTCTTTCTCTGAAAAGCGAACAATTTTATCTTCAAGACTCGGACAATAGCGAGGTCCGACGCCCTCGATTTTTCCGCCGTAAAGCGGACTGCGGTCAATGTTGTCGAGAATTATTTTCTTTGTTCTTTCGTTGGTGTAGGAAATGTGGCAGTCAACTTTATTTTCGAGTTTTTTCGTTGTATCAAAAGAAAACGGAATAACAGGCTCGTCGCCTTTTTGGACTTCGAGTTCTGAGAAATCTACAGAAGAACGCAGAACTCTTGCGGGAGTGCCTGTCTTAAATCGGCGGGTTTTTACGCCGAGTTTTCTCAAACTTTCACCGAGAAAAGAAGCGGGAAAAATCCCGTCGGGTCCGCTTTCAAAAGATACTTCGCCGACATAAATTCGTCCGCCCAAATATGTACCGGTTGCGATAATTACCGTCTTGCATTTAAATTGAGCGAGCATTCTTGTAGTGAGCAGCCACTGTCCGTCGTCTGTTCTTTCAATATCGGTGATTTCCGCCTGACGCAAATCAAGGTTTTCCTGCAATTCGAGTTTGTTTTTCATCGTTTCGCTGTATCTGCGTCTGTCAATTTGCGCTCTTAACGAATGAACTGCGGGACCTTTTCCTTTGTTGAGCATACGCATTTGCAAAAGACATTCGTCCGCGGTTTTTCCCATTTCACCGCCTAAGGCATCTATTTCACGCACCAAATGTCCCTTTGCAGTTCCGCCGATAGACGGGTTGCAAGGGCAGTTTCCTACTGCGTCATTATTGATTGTAAAAACGGCGGTCTTGCACGACAGTCGAGCGGCAGAAAGCGCCGCTTCTATTCCCGCGTGACCTGCACCGATAACGGCAACATCATAGTTGCCGGCTAAATATGTTTTCATTTGCATCACTTATTTCTTATTATAATAAACTGTTTGAGTTTTTAGGTTTAGAAAATTATAAATCAAAAATCGCAAAGCGATTTTTCCTTAACTCCTAACTTCTAACTCCTAACTCCTCACTTACCTACGCAGAAGTTATGAAAAACCTTATCAACAACTTTTTCCGTTGCTCGTTCGCCCGTGAGTTCAAGCAAATAGGAAATTGCGTCTTCTATCGTGACGGTAACGGCATCAAGGGTGATGTTGTTTTTCAAAGCGGAAATTGCTTCTTCTACCGACTGCAAAGCGGACTTTGCAAGAGAAAGTTGTCGCTCGTTGAAAAGAACTCCCGAGGAATAATCAAAATCGGTTGTGTTGTATATCTTTTCAATAAGTTTTGTAAGTTCTTCTGTACCCTCGTCATTTTTTGCCGACATAAATACGATGTTATCCGTATATTTGCGGATTTTTTCCGTATCAAGTTTTGGCTCTAAATCGCTTTTGTTGATAATCGCGACAAAGGGTGTATCGCCGATATTTTCGAGGATTTCTTTATCTTCGTTTGAAAAAGCTTCGCCCATATCGAAAACGGCAAGAATAAGCATGGCATTGTAAAGTTTGCTTTTTGCTTTATCAACGCCGATTTTCTCGACCTCGTTGTCGGCTTCGTGAATTCCTGCGGTATCGGAAAGGTTGAGGATAACATTTCCGACCGTCACGGTTTCTTCAACGACATCTCGGGTAGTGCCCGCAATATCGGTAACAATGCTTTTTTCATATCCCGATATAAGATTCATCAGCGTACTTTTGCCGACATTCGGCTTTCCGACAATAACTGTGTCTATGCCCGACTTTATCGCCTGTCCGGAATCGTAGTTGCCGATAAGCGTTTGCAAATCTGCTTTTATATTTGTAAGTTTTTCTGATAAAACTTTGTTGTCTATTTCGGGGATATCTTCTTCGGGATAGTCAGCCCAGGCGGATAAATGCCCCGCTTGAATGAGCAGTTCTTCTCTTATTCCCGAAATTTTCTTTGACAATACGCCTTCTTTTGCTTTATTTGCGGCTTTGAGGGCATTATTTGACTTTGCCGAGATAATATCCATAACGGCTTCCGCTTGTGTTAAATCGAGTTTTCCGTTTAAAAACGCGCGCTTTGTAAATTCGCCCGCATCGGCTAATCTTGCACCGTTGTCGATAACAACCCGAAGTACCTGTTTAGTTACGACCAAACCGCCGTGGCAAGAAAGCTCAACAACATTTTCGCCCGTGTAACTGTGGGGTGCTAAAAAAACTGTCGCAACACATTCGTCAATCTTCTCACCATTACTTACAATTTTTCCGTAAGCACAGGAATAGCCTGCAAGGTCAGAAAGATATTTTTTTCCGTAAGGAACGAAAATTTTGTTACAGATTTCAACGGCCTTGTCGCCCGATACTCTTATAACCGAAATACCCGCATTACCCTGTGCTGTGGATATGGCGGCTATTGTACTGTTTTCCATAATTCCTCCAAAATAAAAGGGCGGATTGCTCCGCCCTTAACAACCGTAGTCGCCCTGACGAGCAACAATTATTTATCAATTCTGCCGTAAAGTCCCATACCTTCGCCTTCGTTAAGCGGTTTACGGTCGGGATTTGCTTTCGGTGCATTGTTTTTCGGTCCCTTACTATATGGTCTTCTACCTCTGTTATTTCTGTAGTTACCTCTTGCTTTCGGGTCAACACCGATTACAACATGGCGGTTAAGGTTTTCGCCTTCACTCCAGGATGTTGCACCGTTTACTTTCTGAACGGCTGTATGAATAATTCTTCTTTCGTATGGATTCATCGGCTCCAAAGAAGATTTTTTTCCGGTTTTAACTGCTTTTAATGCAAGTTTTCTGCCTAAGACTTCAAGAGTCTTTTCTCTTTTTTCGCGGTAGTCGCCTGTGTTGATTGTTACTCTGGAATAAGAGCTGTCAACATGGTTTGCTACCAGGCAAGCAAGATACTGCAAAGCGTCCAGTGTATCACCTCGTCTGCCGATAATAAAGCCGACATCGTCGCCTTCTATGTCGATGATAATGCCTTTGTCGCTTTCTTTGACATCCATTGTGATGCCCTGAAGTCCCATACAATCGATAATGCTCTGCAAATAATCTGCTGCTGCATCAGCAGGGGTGAGTTTCTTAAATACTCTAACTTTTGCTGGATGTCCTCCGAAAAGACCGAGAACTTTTTTGCCCTGCATTTCTATAATTTCAAAATCTATTGTATCATCATAAGTTTCAACGCCTAACTGTGCACAAGCGGCGGCTTTTGCTTCTTCAACGGTTGCTCCCGTTGCAATTGCTTCTTTTAACACTATTACACCTTCTTTATATATTTTGGTGGTTTTCTTATTTCTTTTTCTTGTTGTTTTTGTTTTGTGGGTTGGACGAATATTGCGGAATATATTTTACTTTTGCTTCGTTTTGCTCCATTAATGCAATATGCTGCGCTTCGGCTTTGGCGGTAATCATCTGCGGCGAGAACATCTTGTAAAGAATGAGTGACTGAACAAAGCTGAAACCTGTTGAACAAATCCAGTAGAAACCTACTGCGGCGGGAACTGTATAAGCAATCCACGCGGTGATGAAAGGAAAGATGATAAACATACCCTTCATACAGCCCTGTTGTCCTTGCATCGGGCTTCCGTTCATAGTCATCAAAATAAGTTGAGAGCCGATTGATGTAACAAGACACAAAACGGGAATAAGCATAATCCAGGTGAATATTCCCTCTGTTTTTGCAACAGAAAGTAAATCGAGTCCCAAGAAATTAAAACCGCCGGAAAGCGTTTTTATTTTTGCAATTTCATCGCCGGATAAAATAGATGTTACCGTAGAATTGTTTATCAAAACATCGTATGACTTCGGATTTGAGAAAAGTCGTAATACATCTATTTCCGCATATAGGTTAGACGAATTAACGGCGACACCGGGAATTTGGTTAACATACTCCAACAAATGAGTAATTTTATCTCCTGCTATATGGAGAGTATTTGTCAACGGTCTGACAACGGAATAGTAAATACCGAGCATAACAAAAAGAGGTATAAGCGAGGTAAGACAGCCTGAAAAAGGAGAAGTGTTCTCTTTTTCATAAAGTTTCTGTATTTCTTCGTTATATTTTTGTTTGTCGTTTCCGTATTTTTCTTTGAGTTCTTTTTGCTTTGCCTGTAAGCGAGAATTCGCTGCCATTTGCTTTTGCTGTTTTAAAGAAGGCTGGAACAAAATAATCTTGAACAAAAGCGTAAATATAATAATGGCAACGCCGAAATTACCTACGAGATTAAATGCAAAATACAGGACATAGCCGAAAATGGAACCGAAAAAATTAAAAATTGCGGTCATAACTTAACCTTTCGTTGTTTTTTTCTCAGGTTTTTCCGGTACGGGGTCGTATCCGCCTTTTGAAAAAGGATTACAACGCAATATTCTCCATATTGCGAGCATAGTTCCCTTGAAAGCCCCGTGCGTTTCAATTGCTTCTACAGCATAGTGGGAACAGGTAGGATGATATTTACATCTCGGCGGAGTTAACGGTGAGATAGCTTTTTGATAAAACCTGATTAGTTTGATAAGTATTTTTTTCATAATCATTTGAGCATTCCTGCCGATTGCAGGTGCTTTTTCATACAGGTGTATATATCGGTGCTTTTTTTGTATGGTGTCTTCTGTCTTGCAACAAAAACGATATCCGTATTACTTTCAGTTACTTCACTCGATAGTTTGTAGTATGCTTCTCTGATAATTCTTCTGCACCTTGCACGCTGTACTGCATTTCCGATTTTCTTTGATGTGGTGATTCCTATACGAAGGTTACCTATTTTGTTTTTGTTTACATAAGTGACAAGTTCGGGCGAAACGAAACTTTTGCCCTTTTTGTATGCTCTTAAAAAAGAGTTATTGTCTGTTATAGTGGAAATCTTTTTCATAACACACCTTGGCGAAAATGCTTTTTGTAAAATTCGTCAAACAAAATAAGACCACTTCGCGAGTGGCCTCAATCTTAGTATGACAGTTGCTTTCTGCCCTTGGCTCTTCTTCTTGCTAAAACTTTACGTCCGTTTGCCGTGGACATTCTCTTTCTGAAGCCATGCTCTTTTTTTCTGTGGATTTTTTTGGGCTGATAGGTTCTCAGCATCACAATCCCTCCTTTCGGGTACATAACCTTACAAAATAGCATTATATATTAAATCTTATATATAGTCAACTAAAATTTATAAAAAACACCAAAAAAAATTACATATTTTATTTTCATTCGAAAAGGTATTTTTCAGGCATACAATATATAGTATAAACCTAACAAATTGACCACAATTTACAGTAATAAAAAAGGCTCATTTCAGAGG
>JAGHTC010000020.1 GCA_018065465.1 Candidatus Ruminococcus equi | reverse complement strand
ATAAATACCACCCTATTATAGATAATCCTTATACTTATTTTACAGTACGAAATAGTAAATGTCAAAGAAAAATATGTATATTTTTTACAATGAATTTTCTCAAAAAACAATTACTTTTGTTCTCGCATTTCTTGACAGTAATACTTTTATGTGATAAAGTGATAATGCATTGAATTTTTTAGAAAAATGCTAAATTATTATGAATTTTAGGGAGAAATGAAAATGAAAAGAATTTTTGCACTTATCTTGGCACTTTGTATGGTAGTTGCTTTGGCTGCTTGCGGCAACACCGACACAGCAACAAAATCCGAAGCAACAGCAGAATCCGATTTTGCTTACATCCAGGGACAGGGAAAACTCATCGTCGGTATCACCGATTTTGCTCCGATGGACTACAAAGAAAACGGCGAATGGATTGGCTTTGATGCTGATTTGGCAAAAGAATTTTGCAAATCTATCGGCGTTGAATGTCAACTCGTTGAAATCGAATGGGATTCAAAGGAACTTGAACTCCAGAATAAATCCATCGACTGCTTATGGAACGGTATGACATTGACAGACGGCGTAAAAGAGGCTATGGCTACATCAAAGCCCTATTGCAACAACGCCCAGATTATCGTTATCAAGAAAGATAACGCCGGCAAAGTTGACAACCCCGACGAACTTGCGAAACTTTCAATAGCCGTTGAAAGCGGAAGCGCAGGTATGGAAGCTGCAAAAGAAAACGGCTATAACTTCGTTGAAGTTACATCACAGGCTAACGCCGTAATGGAAGTTGCATCCGGTACATCCGATGCCTGCATCATCGACTCACTTATGGCAGCCGCTATGGTAGGCGAGGGAACATCTTATCCCGACCTTACTATCACAAAGAGCCTTACATCCGAAGAATACGGTGTAGGTTTCCGCAAAGGTTCCGATATGGCAGAAAAACTCAACGAGTTCTTGAAGAAAGCCTATGACGACGGAACAATAATGAAGATTGCCGAAAAATACGGCACACAGGCAGCAATAATCGCCCAGTAAAATATATTTAATTCAGGGGTTATTATGATTCAAGATGTATTGCTTGAACTGTCCACGGGCTTTTTAAAGACCATTGAGATATTTTTCTTTACTCTTTTGGGTGCTTTGCCGTTAGGACTTCTTATATCATTTGGCTCTATGAGCAAAATAAAACCGATAAAAGCAGTGGTGAGTTGCTTCGTTTGGATTATCAGGGGAACTCCTTTGATGCTCCAACTCATTGTCATTTACTTCGGACCCGGGCTCCTTTTCGGAAATAATATCTGGGGAAATAAAATGGAAGGCAGATTTTTGGCTGTTTTGGTTGCTTTTATAATCAACTATTCCTGCTATTTCTCAGAGATTTACCGAGGAGGTATCGAGAGTATCCCGATAGGTCAGTATGAGGCGGGCGAGGTACTCGGACTGTCAAAATCGCAGATTTTCTTCAAAATAGTATTGTTGCAGGTAGTTAAGAGAATTGTACCCCCGATGGGTAATGAAATCATAACACTCATCAAGGATACATCCCTTGCCCGAGTTATCGCTGTTGTCGAGATTATTTATGCGGGTGAACGCTTTATCAAGAGTAGCGGAATTATCTGGCCGCTGTTCTTAACCGGTGTTTTCTATCTTGTTTTCTGCGGTATAGTAACCATACTTTTGAAGCGATTTGAAAAACGCTTGAGTTACTTTCGGTAGGTGATATTATGGCTTTTCTTGAAATAAATAATCTGCATAAATCTTTCGGCAGGCACGAGGTACTCAAAGGCATTAGCTTTTCTCTTGAAAAAGGAGAAGTCCTTTCGATTATCGGTTCATCAGGCGGCGGAAAAACAACCCTTTTACGGTGTTTGAATTTCCTCGAAATTCCAAGTCAAGGTACGATTTCAGTAAATGGAAATACAATTTTCGATGCTCAAAATCCGTTGAGTGAAAATGAGATAAGAAAAAACCGCCTGCATTTCGGACTTGTTTTCCAGCAGTTTAATCTTTTCCCGCAGTACACGGTTGAAGGTAATATTTCCCTTGCACCGAAACTCTTGAAGAAATATTCCGAAGAAGAATTAAAAAGGAAAACCGATTCCTTAATTACAAGGGTAGGTTTAACCGATAAAAGAGACTTTTATCCGCATCAACTTTCAGGCGGTCAGCAACAGCGTGTCGCTATCGCAAGAACGCTTGCAATGGAGCCCGATATTCTCTGCTTTGATGAGCCTACATCGGCGCTTGACCCCGAACTCACAGGCGAGGTGCTGTCGGTAATAAAAAGCCTGAAATCAAAGGATAATACAATGGTAATCGTTACCCACGAAATGGACTTTGCGCGAGAAGTCAGCGACAAAATCATCTTTATTGATGACGGACTTATTGCCGAAGAAGGCACGCCCGAAGAAGTTTTTTACAACCCCAAAAACGAAAGAACAAAAAGATTTTTGTCACTTTCAAATCTTTAAACAAAAAACAAAAAACAAAGGCACTTCAAAACGAAGTGCCTTTACTTTATGTAGAATTATACTTAATCAAATTTTACTTTTTTGCTTCTTGCTTTTCTGAAGAAAAGGTATCCGACTGTGATAACGATACCTGCGGGAAGTGCAACATACCAAACAGGGAAGAAGCCTGCGATAATATAGCATATAAATGAAATAACCGCTACAGTAATCGCATACGGCAACTGAGTTGATACATGGTTGATGTGGTTACACTGTGCGCCTGCAGAAGACATAATTGTTGTATCGGAAATCGGTGAGCAGTGGTCACCGCAAACAGCGCCTGCAAGACAAGCGGAAATACCGATAATCATATACGGTGAAGTCGGGTCGCTTGCAAAGATGTATGTAACGATAGGAATAAGAATACCGAATGTACCCCAAGATGTACCTGTAGCAAAAGAAAGAACACAAGCAACAAGGAAGATAATAGCGGGCAAGAAACTTTGAAGTCCTGCGGCTGCGTGGCTCATTGCATCGGCAACGAAGTATTTTGCACCCATAAGGCCTGTCATATTCTTCAAAGAAGTTGCAAATGTAAGAATGAGTATAGCGGGTACCATAGCGATAAAGCCCTTCGGAATAGCCTCCATACATTCTTTGAGGTTTACAACCTTTCTGCAAATGAGGTAAATCATAGCAACGATTAAAGCGAGCAATCCGCCCCAAGGCAAACCAACTGTTGCGTCTGTATCTGCGAAAGCGGTGATAAAGTCAGAGCCGTCGAGGATACCGCCGACATAAACAAGTGCGAATACACAAGCGACAATAAGGAAAACAACGGGAAGAATAAGGTCAACAACTCTGCCCTTGGGATTTGATTCTTCAGTTTTCTGGAAGTCTTCTTCACCTGTTGTAAAGAGGTCGTTTTTATATTGAGCGTTGTATTCGTGCAAAGCCATAGCACCGTAGTCAAAGTTCATAACACAAATGGCGATGATGAATACAAAAGTAAGTAACGAGTAGAAGTTAAAGGGAATAGCCGCAATAAAGAGGTTAAGTCCCTGACCGTCTTCTGCGTATTGAGAAACAGCAGCAGCCCAAGATGAGATAGGAGCTATCATACATACAGGAGCAGCGGTAGCATCAATGAGGTAAGCAAGTTTAGCACGGCTTACTTTCTTTGAGTCTGTAACAGGGCGCATAACCGAGCCGACAGTAAGACAGTTGAAATAGTCGTCAATAAAGATGAGAACACCCAAAACAAAGGTAGCAAGCATAGCGCCTGTTCTTGTTTTGATGTGAGCAGCAGCCCATCTGCCGAAAGCGGCAGAACCGCCTGCTTTGTTGACGAGAGCAACAACGATACCGAGTTCAACGAGGAAGATGAAAATACCTGCCGTATCTGAAACAGCGGGGATAAGACCTTCGCCCAGTACTGCATCAACAGTTCCGAGGAACGAGAAGTTAGAGTACATCAAACCGCCGACAGCGATACCGATGAACAATGATGAGTAAACTTCCTTAGTGATAAGTGCAAGACCGATGGCGATAATAGGCGGAAGCAAAGCCCAGGCTGTACCGCGTACCATACCTTCGCCCGCGCAAGTTTCGCAGGGAAGTTCGTCAACAATACCGGTGCCGTTGCAGTCCATACATTTAACTGTACCGAGTGAACCGCCGGAGCAGGCAACATAGACAAGAAGACCTACGATGATAACAGCCGCAATCGCCAAAACAATTTTTTTGGTTTTTGACATAAAATACCCTCCATAAATTTTGATAAAAAACAAAAAAGCCGTGGAGTACCACGACAAAAAGTAAATCAAATAGCACTCCGCAAACGCGACAGTATGTTACATATTCTGCAACATCCCAGCAAATAAAGCCCGAAAAAGCCCTACCGCTTCGGCGATAACTCCTTTCGCATACAGTGTTTTCGCACTGATTGTGTACGCTACTGATAGCCACCGCACCTCTATTTTTGTTTATGTACTCATTATACGCAAAAAAGTCCTTTCGTCAACACTTTTCTGCAATTTTTGATGTAATGTTAGTTAGTTTATATAAATATTGATATAAATTCAGCTTTCCCTTCGCTAATCTTTCACTTGTTCAATAAAATTAAGCAAATAATAAAAACTACTATTATAAAAACACCGTATAATGCCCACATAATTTTTGGATTTTTTCTTTTTCTACTTTTTGATTCTGGCGTGCATATTGTGGCGTTGTTTGGAATTTCTTGCTTACAATCGTTGTGTGTCTGAACATCGTTAATTTTTGATGTTTGTTCATTACTCTTTTCGGTGCCTATGTTTCCAATTTTCTTTCTGTCATAAATTCCCGTGTTCTGTATGCTTACTGTTCTGTGAATTTCGCCTTTTGAATTTAACGAAACTCTCAAACCCTTTTTGCCTACGCTTATACTTGGTCCACTTTTGGAAATGTTCAAGCGTATTGCACCAAAATTTTTAGATTTTCTGAAATTCATTAGTAATCATCCTTATTTAATCATATCGGTTATTTGTCATCATCTTTGCTATTTTCTATTTCGCTCATATATCCAGCCGTGATAATACCAGCCGGTAATGCAACGATTGCAATGCCAAAAATAGACGAAACCATTGTAACAATTCTGCCGAGCGTTGTAACAGGGTAAATATCGCCATATCCCATTGTTGTTAATGAAACTGTTGCCCAGTAAATCGCATCAAAAAAGTTATTGAATGAATCTGGCTCAACATTGATTATTACTAACGCAGAAATCAAAATATAAACGAGAGCAAGCGTTCCAACTGTTATCAACGGTTCTTTTGATTTCTTGAAAACTCCTGTTATGATTTTGATACTTTTTGAGTATCTAAACATTTTGAATACTCTCAAAACACGCATAGCACGAAGCATTCTTATTATTCGCAGTATTCTGAAACCATTGCTCAAAATCGACAAAGACGGGAGAATCGAAAGCAAATCAATTATTGCCATAGGTGAGAACGGATATCTAATGAATGACTTTATTGATTTATCATTATACTTATAATCTGCGGTTATCCACCTTAACAAATAATCAATAATGAAGATAATTGCACAAACTTTATCAATAATCGTAAAGGCATAGTATTCGGTTTTAAAAGCCAATGGTATTAGACTTAATATAATTACAAAAATCATAAAAAAGTCATATATGCTACTCGCACGATTATCTGTGTCAGCAGTTTCAACAATTTCAAAGATTTTCCTTCTCATAATATCCCTTTCTCACTATTTCAACGACATTTTCTCATTTGTGAAATTTGCTACTGATTATTATACTCTTGAATTGGTCTTTTGTAAAGATATGATGAAGTAGAAAAAATCAAGGCGAAGCCTTGTATATCATCCATTTGGAAAATGGTATATCATCAAACAGAGTTTGTATATCATCCTTGCGAATATACAGTTAATGCTGATGATATACACCTCTCGGTGATGATATACAGCCTACGGCTGATGATATGCCCTTGCTTTCGCAAGGAATAAAAAAATCCTTGTTCAAAGAACAAGGATTTTTTGGTGCGAGTGACGGGACTTGAACCCGTACGTCATGGACACACGCCCCTCAAACGTGCCTGTCTGCCTATTCCAGCACACTCGCAAGTCAACATTCGTGATTATATCATCATTTATTGCGCTTGTCAATATAGATTTTCCATATCTCAAAAATTATTTTTTTATGCGAAAACTGAAAAATTGCAGAAAAATCCCCGTCCAAGTTACTGAACGGGGACAGAATATCAAACTTCGTTCTTTGCTTTGTTAAGGTAAACAAGGAATTTGATGTATGCTACTATATCGAGAACGATAAATACGATGATAGCGATAATGTCAACGGCAATATCTATCGGAGAAAATGCCCCTGTTGATACCAACATCTGAATACATTTGCCAAGCAGAAAAGCGATTACATAAATCGTAGCGGTTGAAATACCTTTTTTAGCAAGTTCATCCCTGCCCGTACTGCGGAATATTGAAGAAATACCGTAGCAGATAAATACAACGATAAGGCATTCAAAAGCAGATGAAATGAAATTTGCAAAAGGAATGGTAATCTTGAAAGTCAAAAGTATTGCATCAATAATGACAAAAATGATGTCAAGTACTACAAAAAGTATAGCTTGCTTGAAATTGTATTCATCTCTGCTTGCAATCGCGATACCTCTGATGTACTGAATAGCCGCAACAATTACCATAACAAGTGCAACAAGCGAGAATACTACAAGAAAGAGTACCGACAAACCGTCATATTTTGTAAGAACAAGGACCAATCCGCTGAAAATCGAAGCGATAAGTTCAAGAATAGCGGCAGTAAATATAAGCCCTATTCCTTTTTTAGCGTTAGAATATTGCATAATATACCTCCAAAATTTATTATACTAAATATACCATAGCAAGACTAAAAAATCAATATCAGATAAAAATAATAATATTGATATTAAAGATTTATTTTTCAAGAAAATTGTGGTAAAATAAAAAAATAACCCTATCTCGGAGGATA
>JAGHTC010000086.1 GCA_018065465.1 Candidatus Ruminococcus equi | reverse complement strand
TGTCTGTTTACTAATATATAATATATCTATCTCAGATAGGAAAGAGGCTGATTATTATGAAAAAAGTCTTATCAATTCTCATTATTGCAACCCTGCTCATTACCTGTTCTGTTATCGGAGCAAGTGCTGTGACCGACGCGGCCCAAACCGTTGTCGATGTCAACAAGGGCGATGAGGTTGTTTATACTTTGTATCTCAGCGATACACCCGAAAAAGTAGTCGGATGTGACTTTTCCGTCTATTTTGATGAATCATTATTCAAGATAAAGTCTGTTTCTGACTTTACCGGCAACACCGACCCCGACGAGTGGCAGGCTGTTATCAACGACCAACTCAAAGGTGAGGTACTCGGCAACTGGTCTATTTTGCGTGGTGTAAACTTCCAGGAAAAACGCCAGATTGTGTCCGTAACTCTTGAAGCACTGGACAAAGGTTCATCGCATGTTTCCTACTATATTCGTTATATGTACCCCGACTCAATGGAAGAGTTCACTACATACAAATTCACCTGCGACCTTCTTGTGAACAAAGCACCTGTATATGAAGACGCGGAGCCCGAACTCAATATTGACAAACCACAGGAACACGGCGAATTTATCAACAGTGTTACAGGCGACAGCAAAGATGCCGATGTAAATATGTCTGTCAAAGCGAAGCAGAATAATGCCAGTGGCGGAAACAACGGCGGAGATGCAAACGAAAACGCTTCTTCAAAAACAACTTCTTCAAATGCCGACAACAGTTCAAGCAGTGCAGTAACTGCCGAAACAGCAACCGACGAGAACGGCGAGATTGTTTACCTTGTTAACGGTGCAACATCAAACAACGCTTCACCGTCACAGACAAAGAACGGTAATTTCCCGTGGGCAGTTGTTATCATCAGCGCTGTAATAGTTATCGGTGCCGCTTGTGTTGCAATCTACTTTATCAATAAGAAGAAAAAATCTAAACAATAAAAACTAAAAGGGCGAATTTCGCCCTTTTTCGCTTTGGAGGATTTATGAAAAAAGTAATTTCTATACTGATGGCAGTTCTTGTATTGATGTTTTCTTTTGCTGTTGTTGCTAACGCCGAAAGCACAGACACAAACTGTATCTACTTCCAAGTACCTACAGCAAGTTCCGTTGCGTGGAAGAATTTTTCAAATGTTTACTGCCATATCTGGGAAGAGGGCGGCGACGGTTTCTTTTCATGGCAGTCAAAAGATGAAAAATGCACCGACCTAGGCAACGGCTATTTCTCATACGATTTGTCATCTTTTGAGTTTAAAGAAGACGGCAAATACGCTGTTATCTTCAGTAACGACAACGGCTTGCAGACCTACGACTTGACTCTTACTTCCGATTGCAAGGGCGACTATGTCTACTGTAACGGTGATACCTGCAAAAACCCCGTCGATTCTGCAAAAAGTTGCGCTGTTGCTCGCTGGAAGAACAACTCGGATAAAGCGTTCCCCTGTGCAAGGGAAGACTCCGAAGGCATTCTGAACGACCCCGATTCGATTACGGGAAAAGATGTAAACTTGAATTTCGGAAGTTCTGCAGGCAAAGCCGTTGCACTTGACGAAGTCAAAATTGAAGAAACTACTCAAAAGCCGACAGAAAAAGCAAGTAATAATAACACGACTTCCACACAGCAGCAAAGGAACAACTCGACCTTGTATATCCTGCTCGCAATAATTGCTGTTGTGGTTATCGTTGCCGTTATTGTTATAGTTGTTTTGGTAAGTAAAAAACGCAAGAAATAATTACGGATATACGACATATTTACCAGTTTTTCCGCATATTATATCTATT
>JAGHTC010000049.1 GCA_018065465.1 Candidatus Ruminococcus equi | reverse complement strand
ACGTATGAGTTTTCTCACACAAAACAGAGAAAGGAAAGGGTACATTATGAATTATTCCAAAGAAGTTCAGAATATGTGTACAGTAAAAAAAGGACCTAAACACGGTCCGGCACCCATTCCCGAAGAGGGCAAATGGGTAAAATCTTATCAGATTACAGATATCTCGGGTTTTTCACACGGTGTCGGTTGGTGTGCTCCCCAGCAGGGTGCGTGCAAACTCTCTCTCAATGTTAAAAACGGTATCGTTGAAGAGGCTTTGGTTGAGACTCTCGGTTGCTCGGGTATGACTCACTCGGCTGCTATGGCTGCTGAAATCCTCCCCGGCAAAACTTTGCTCGAATGCCTTAACACCGACCTCGTTTGTGACGCTATCAACACCGCTATGAGAAACATCTTTGAGCAACTCGCTTACGGCCGTTCACAGACTGCTTTCTCCGAAGACGGTTTGCCTATCGGCGCAGGACTTGAAGACCTCGGTAAAGGTTTGCGTTCACAAATCGGTACTATGTTCTCAACAAAAGAGAAGGGCGTTCGCTATATGGAAATGGCAGAAGGCTATGTTCTTAAAACCGCTCTTGACGAGAACGACGAAGTTATCGGCTACCAGTTTGTAAAACTCGGTAAGATGATGGAGGATATCCGCCACGGTATGTCCCCCGACGAAGCATACAAAAACAACATCGGTCAGTACGGACGTTTTGACAACGCCGCTAAGTACATTGACCCGCGTGAAGAATAAGGAGGGGTAGAAATGTCAGTTGTATTTGAAAGTATGGACAGAAGAATGCCTCAGATAGAGAAATGCCTTGCTCAGTACGGCATCAAAGACCTTGAAGAAGCATTGAAACTTTGCACAGACAAAGGCTTTAACCCCTATGACATCGTAAAAGATGTTCAGCCCATCGCTTTTGAAAACGCAGGTTGGGCATACACTCTCGGTTGCGCTATCGCAATCAAAAAGGGTGTAAAATCCGCAGCAGAAGCATCTGAAGCCATCGGCGAAGGACTTGAAGCATTCTGTATCCCCGGCTCTGTTGCCGACCAGCGTCAGGTTGGTATCGGTCACGGTAACCTCGGTGCTATGCTCCTTCGTGACGAAACAAAATGCTTTGCTTTCCTTGCAGGCCATGAGTCTTTTGCAGCAGCAGAAGGTGCTATCGGTATCGCAAAGAACGCTAACAAAGCAAGAAAAGAACCGCTTCGCGTTATCTTGAACGGTCTCGGTAAAGATGCCGCTTACATCATTTCAAGAATCAACGGCTTTACCTATGTTGAAACTGAATTTGACTATTTCACAAGCGAACTCAAAATCGTTAATGAAAAGGCATTTTCCGACGGCGAACGCGCTCAGGTTCGTTGCTACGGTGCTGATGATGTAAGAGAAGGCGTTGCTATTATGCAGCACGAAAATGTAGGCGTTTCCATTACAGGTAACTCTACTAACCCCACCCGTTTCCAGCACTTAGTTGCAGGTACATACAAGAAATGGGCTCTTGAAAACGGCGTTAAGTACTTCTCCGTTGCTTCCGGCGGCGGTACAGGCAGAACTCTCCACCCCGACAATATGGGTGCAGGTCCTGCTTCCTACGGTCTTACAGACTCTATGGGCCGTATGCACGGCGACGCTCAGTTTGCAGGTTCTTCTTCTGTTCCTGCTCACGTTGAGATGATGGGACTTATCGGTATGGGCAACAACCCGATGGTCGGTGCTACAGTTGCTTGTGCAGTTGCAGTTTACAAAGCATTAAACGACTAATTAATATCGTTTTACAAACAATATCGAAACGCTGAGGAAAGTGCGGTGCAAATCCGTCGCTACAGCCATAGCCGTAACTGACTTTTTGTCACAAGTCGGAATGCTCTCGTTTCGTTATGCTGTTTCTCGGGCAAAGGAGAACAAGGCAGAAATTATAAAAATTTCTTTACCGTATTGCGTTCTCTTTTGCGAGGACGCAATATTTTTATATTTTTTGGGTAAAGGAGAAATTAAAAATGAAAACCAAAACAATTACTAAAACAACCAAAACCTTTGCGATGCTCACTCTTGCTTTGATGTTGCTTCTCTGTCTTTGTTCATGCGACTATTCCGATGTTTTTGTCGACAAATCACAAGACGAAACATCATCCCTTTCGCTTTGGGATAACGCAGTCTATACAGAAGACACAACTGTCGGTATCGGTGAAAACACCTTTGACATCACCTGCGAGGCAGAGGGCAAGAAAGTCACATTCACCGTCAACACCGAACTTGACAATATCGGCGACGCTCTGCTCGAAAACGACCTCGTTTCCGGCGAAAAGGGTGAATACGGACTTTACATCAAAAGGGTAAACGGTATCAGCGCTGACTACGACAAAGACGGAGCATACTGGGCATTTTACATCAACGGTGAAATGGCAGTATCTTCCGTTTCCGACACAAAAATAAACGAAAATGACGAATATTCCCTTGTCTACACAAAAGGCTGACAAGATGAATAAGTCCACAAAAAATAAGGGGCTTTCAATTTACGAAATGTCCCTGTTTGCAATGTTTGCGGCAATAATGTTTATGTCAAAAAAACTTATGGAAGTTTTGCCGAATGTTCATCTTTTGTCTATGTTCATCATTCTACTCACAGTCGTATATAGGCAAAAAGCCTTAATCCCGCTATATATCTACATTTTTCTTGACGGACTTTTTGCGGGATTTGCTATGTGGTGGCTGCCGTATCTTTATGTATGGACTGTGCTTTGGGTTGTCACAATGCTCTTGCCGAAAAATATGTCGAAAACCGCACAGATAATAGTTTATCCCATCGTTTGCGGACTTCACGGCTTACTTTTCGGGGTGCTTTATGCACCCATGCAGGCTTTGATGTTTTCGCTTTCCTTTGAGCAAACTGTCGCTTGGGTGATAGCGGGACTTCCGTTTGATGCAATTCACGGAGCATCTAACTTTATTGTCGGATTTTTGATATATCCGCTGAAAAATTTACTTCTAAAACTTAATGAAAAGTACGCGTAAAAACAGGCGGTGACACGAAGTCACCGCCTGTTTAGCAAATATAAATCAATTAACCTTTTAAGCTCACCTTGTGAGGGGAGCAGTCAAAGCCTTTGGTTTTGACTGAGGGGTAGTTTATACAAGTTTTGTATTTAGAGATTTTGCAAATTACTCAAAATTTCTGATAAGGGTTACGACCTTGCCGAGCAAGACGGCATTCTCAACGATAATGGGCTCAAAAGCGTCGTTTTCGGGTTGAAGCCTGATGTGACCTTTTTCTTTGAAAAAGCGTTTTACCGTAGCAGACGCTTCGCCCGACGCTTCATCATCAACCATAGCGACAACGATATCGCCGTTATCTGCAGTAGGGGTTTTATGAACGATAATAACATCGCCGTCAAAAATTCCCGCGTTTATCATACTTTCGCCGACAACACGAAGCGCGAACATTTCGCGTCCGCGAATAACGCTTTCGGCTATCGGGATATAGCTTTCGATTTCTTCGACTGCGAGTATCGGCATACCCGCCGTAACTCTGCCGAGCAGGGGAACCTGAACAGCCTGTGTCCTGTCAGCCAAGCGAATACTGCGGTTATATCCGTGGTCTTTTTCGATAAGGCCTCTTTCTTCAAGAGTTTTTAGATGTAGCGCCACGGTTGAAGTTGATTTAAAACCCGCACCTGCGGCAATCTCACGAACAGACGGAATTTTGCCTTCGTTTGAACATTTGTAGATGTAGTCATAGACCTTTTGCTGGCTTTTTGTTAACGGTTTCAAAGGTATCCCTCCTATACATATTAACTTTATTATATCACACATATTTTCAAAAATCAAATATATGTTCGAATTTTTATCTAAAATTTTACGCTGAAAAAATGCCGTACTCTTGCGGTAAGCACGGCATCTCTTCTGTGTTGGGATATCCCAATTTAAAAATGAGGGGGGGTACAATGTCAGACCGTTTGTCTGCATTGAGGAGGGTAGAACATATACAAATCAAGTTGCGGTCCTTAATCTGTACAACTATATTATACATACTATTTTACAGAATTTGTTAAATAGGTGTAAACGAATCTTTAACTTTTTTCAAATTTCCATAAAAATATGTCAAAATTTGCAGATTTATCGGCAATTTTTAGAAACTCAAAATAATTTTTCAAGGGTTTTGCATATTCACAGTATCTTTTGCATATAATATTTTTGTGTTTGCTTTGATATATTGCCGAAAATATGTAGTTTAGTAACAAGATAAATCTATAATTCAGAAATCGCTTTGCGATTTTCCCAAAATTATTCATCATTCATTATTCATCATTCATTCGAAGTGCAACGCACTTCGCCACTCGGCGCACAAACGCTTGACAAATAAAAAATAGAGTGGTAATATATATGAGCAACAAAAACTATATATCGCGGGGTAGAGCAGTTGGTAGCTCGTCGGGCTCATAACCCGGAGGTCGGAGGTTCAAGTCCTCCTCCCGCAACCAAAAACTTCCTTGTCCTTTTGGGCGAGGGAGTTTTTTATATTGTGAGGACGTAACCTTAAGAAGGCACGAGGCCGTCAGAAAAACAG
This sequence comes from Candidatus Ruminococcus equi, assembly GCA_018065465.1. Taxonomy (GTDB): domain Bacteria; phylum Bacillota; class Clostridia; order Oscillospirales; family Acutalibacteraceae; genus Ruminococcoides; species Ruminococcoides equi. The sequence continues at coordinate 1,710 of JAGHTC010000049.1, read as the reverse complement.
TCCGGTGGACTGTTTTTAGGCGAGTGGTGCACAGTCCGGTAACAAAACATTTTGTTCTGAGCTTCGAGCCTGCGGATCAATATTGCCGTAGTAAAACTCTTCAATGAAATTTGTCATGGCAGTTTCTCCTTAAATTATTGAGAAACCCGTGCGTCCATGCCGTAAAAATGTAGTGTTTTCAATGTGTTTGCGGGCGTTGCTCTCACTTCCGTCATACACCCTATGACCATGAAAAAAGCAAGTCGAAAGACTTGCTTTTTTTGTTCTTGTATGTTATAATGTGTCATAAGTTGTAGTGAGGTGTCATATGGAATTTAAAGATAAAGTAATTTATGTAAGAAAAGAATTAATTATGAGCCAGCAAGAACTTGCAGATGCTTTAGGAGTAAATGTTGCAACTATAAACAGAATAGAAAGAGGCACACATAAACCGGGATTTAAAACATTAGCACTATTTGAAAGGTTTTGTAAAACAAAAGGCATTGAGCTCGGTGAAGAAAAATGATAAGATTGGCAACAGTATTTAGTGGTATCGGTGCACCCGAAGAAGCACTTAAACAATTAAACGAAGAATTTAATATCGTTTTCGCCTGCGATAATGGTGAACGAGAATTAAAAGTAACTTATGATGAAATAATAGAAGCCACATCGAATATGTCATATGATGACCGGCTTAAATATGTTTCTACTTTATATGAAAAGACAAATAAAGAAAACTATGTAAAGCAATCATATTTTGCAAATCACGATATCGATGAAACCAGATGGTTTGAAGATGTTAGATTTATTGATGGCGAAAAATATACAGGAGATGTAGACATTTTAGTTGGAGGAAGCCCTTGTCAAAGCTTTTCTACTTATGGAAAAAAACAAGGTTTTGAAGACACACGAGGAACTTTGTTTTTTTTCTATGCAAACTTAGTCAAGAAAATAAGGCCTAAAGTGTTTATTTATGAAAATGTACCCGGATTGAAAACACACGATAAGGGCAATGCTTGGAAACGCATTCAAGAAATATTTAAAGAACTGGATTATGACATTTATGATGATGTATTAAATGCGTCTGATTATGGATTGCCACAAAATCGTGAAAGGGTTTTTGTAGTGGGATTTGATAAGCGGCTTGGAATTACCGATTATTGTTTTCCTGAAAAAATCAAGCTAACAAAAAAGACATCTGATTATTTAGAAGATAGCGTTCCGTTATCATACTATCTTGGAAAAAAAGGTTATGAATGGGTAACAACTCGAGAAAAGCATCAAGGAAGGTCTCGCGTTAATAGAGATATAATTGGTTGTCAAACCGCAAATCAGCAATTTAATTGGACAGGTGATTTTCGACTTGAATCGCCAAGCGAAGAAATGCGTAATGATGAACGAATTTTTGTGGGCAACTATGAAGGAAAGGAATGCGTTGCGAGAAAACTAACTCCCGCAGAATGTTTACGTTTGATGGGATTTAAAAACTTTAAGATTGTTGTTAATGACAACAATGCATATAGGCAAAGCGGAAATTCCATTGCTGTTCCAGTCTTGAAGGCATTATTTAAATCTATTATTAGTAAAATGTAGTACAAAAATAATTTAAAGGTCATAGGTTTTTTGCCTATGACCTTTTAATATATATTTGAAATATTGCAATATATGAAAAATGTATTCAAAAATATATTAAAAATTCATTGACAAATATATTTTCGCGTGATAGAATAT
>JAGHTC010000012.1 GCA_018065465.1 Candidatus Ruminococcus equi | reverse complement strand
ATTTTACAGTAATAAAAATTATTTTTGTGATAGAATGAGAGTATCAAAATATAGGAGGTAATTATTATGGCTAAATGGGTATGCCCCGTATGCGGTTATGTTCACGAAGGAGATACTCCTCCCGAAAGCTGTCCCGTATGCAAAGTCCCCGGTGAAAAATTTACAAAAATGGATGAGAACGCAGGCTTTGCCTGTGAGCATGTTGTAGGTGTTGCAAAAGGTGTAAGAGAAGACATCATCGCTGACCTTCGAGCAAATTTTGAGGGTGAATGCAGTGAAGTCGGTATGTACCTTGCTATGGCAAGAGTTGCCGACAGAGAAGGTTATCCCGAGATTTCCGCAGCATATACAAAATACGCTTTTGAAGAAGCAGAACACGCAGCAAAATTTGCTGAGTTACTCGGTGAAGTTATCACAGACTCCACAAAGAAAAATCTCGAACTTCGTGTAGAAGCCGAGACAGGCGCTTGTGCAGGCAAACTTGACCTTGCAAAGCGTGCAAAGGCTCTCGACCTTGACGCTATCCACGACACAGTTCACGAGATGGCAAAAGACGAAGCACGCCACGGCGCAGGCTTCAAAGGTTTGCTCAAAAGATATTTCGGATAATAACATACTTACAAAAAAATAGGCTGTCACTTTTCAATAAGTGACAGCTTTTTTTATTCCATATTAAGATAGGATTTTATTTTTTCGTGACCGATTTCTGTGAGGTGTTCTTCGTCAATATTCTTGAGTTTCCCTTCCTCAACTATGACATTTCCGCCGACTATGGTGTAGTCAACAGCACCCTTGTATCCGACAGTAGTAAGCATTGCTTTCGGGTCATACGCCGCACCGACAAGTTCAACTCTGCGTTTGTCGATAAGAAACATATCGGCACATTTACCGATTTCGATACTGCCGATATCATCTCTGCCCAAAAGTGAAGCCGAACCGACAGTAGCCATTTTCAGAAAATCGTAGGCTGTCGGGGATTTTGCTCCGTAGAACGCACGGGAAAGAAGATATGCAACTCTCATTTCTTCCAAAAGATTCGAGCCGTCATTTGAAGCACTTCCGTCAACAGCAAGACCGACTTTTATATTGCGCTCCAACATATCGGGAATACGGGCAACACCGGAAGAAAGTTTCATATTCGATATCGGACAATGGGCAACGCCTGTGCCTGTTTTAGCGAGAACATCAAGTTCTTCATCGTTGAAATGGATACCGTGAGCATACCACACATCGTCACCGACCATTCCAAGAGTTTGCATATATTCAAGCGGGCGCATTTTAAACGCAGTTAAAGTGTAAGTTTCCTCGTCTTTTGTTTCACAAAGATGAGTATGAATTCTTGCACCCATCTGGCGTGCAAGGTGAGCAGACTCGCGATAAAGGTCGGCATCAACGGTAAACGGTGCACACGGTGCAACAGCGACATTTCTCATTGAACCCCAAGATTTATCATTATACTTTTCTAAGGCTTCCATAGTATCTTTGAGAATTTGGTCGGTTGTCTGCACAACGCTGTCGGGCGGAAGTCCGCCGTCTTTTTGGCTCATATTCATACTGCCACGCGAAGTGTAAAGTCGCATACCGACTTCATCCGCTGCGGCAAACTGGGCATCAAGGAAGTTTATCGAATTTCCTGCGGGGAAAAGATACTGGTGGTCAAAGCAGGTAGTACAACCTGTTTTTGCAAGTTCAGCCAAAGCACATTTTGAACTCAGGTTGATTACTTCATCATCGGCGTTTTTCCACATTCCGTAGAGGATAGTGAGCCAGTCGAAAAGTTCAAGATTCTGTGTCTGTGGCAGATTTCTTGAAAAATACTGATACATATGGTGATGGGAGTTTACAAGTCCCGGATAGCACATCATATAGGTACAGTTGATAACCTTTTCTGCGGCAACATCAAGGTCTTTTCCGATTTCTTTGATGATGCCGTCTTCACAGAAAATATCAACTTTCTCATAAACTGTATCATTTTTGTCGCACGAAACCGCACAACGAACATTTCTTAATAATAAAGCCATTTTTACACCTTCAAAGTGTTACCCCTTGCTTTTTGCAAGGGGTAGAATTTTTTTAATATTATCTGTCTTCTCTGAAATACGGAAGTCCCAAAGCAGCCGGAGGCTGGTTTTCTTTCTTCTTTCTCAAAGAAATGAAAATCAAAACGACAATCGTAACGATATACGGGAGCATTTTGAAAATTTCCTGTGAAGCACGGGTAAGTCCTCCGATATAGAGGTATGCCCAATAAAGAACGCCGAAAAGGTAAGCACCCCAGATAGCGTTCTTCGGACGCCATGTGGCAAAGATAACAAGTGCAACTGCAAGCCAACCGAGAGCCTCGATAGTGCCGTCGTTTGCCCAAGTACCTTTTGTGTAGTCCATAACATAGAACAATCCGCCGATACCCGAGATACCTGCGCCTAAACAGGTAGCAAGATATTTATGAGCAGTAACATTGATACCTGCTGCGTCTGCCGTTGCAGGGTTCTCACCGACAGCACGAAGGTTAAGACCTGCCCTTGTGCGCGTGAGATAATATTGACAGAATATAGCAACAATTAAAGCAACATATACAAGCCATCCGTAAGAGAAGAACAACTCACCGACAACACCGAGGTCGGATAAGAACGGGATGCTCGTACGGTATGCTCTGCTTGTTGTTTCAACGGAAATCTGACCTACACCGCCTGCAAGAGTGTTAAGCGAACCGCCGAAGAAGTTTGCAACACCTGAACCGAAAATTGTAAGTGTAAGACCTGTTACATTCTGGTTTGCACGAAGAGTGATAGTCAAAAATGCAAAGATAAATCCGCCGAAAGCCGCAGCCAAAAATGCACATAGGAAAGCAATTATTACGCCTACCCATCCGTTTGCGGCAAAACCAGTTATGGCAGAGGAACTTTGTTCACTGAAAAATGCAAGCGCACCGCTCGGTGCAAAATTTTCTTTTACTCCGCCCGATGCGATAAAAGCATCATAAGCAGACTGTAAGGCATTATTGACACTAAGTTGATACAAAAATGTACCTGCCAAACTTGCGATACCGCCCAAAAACATAATTCCGGGAACACCAAGGTTAAGGTTACCGGATTTTTCGGTGATAATCTCACCGACAGCACCAAACATAATAACGGTACCGAAAACTACAGCGGCTTGAAACAAAGAGATAAATCCACTCATATCATTTAACCCCCTTGTCTGCTTTACGGAAAATCAATCTGTAATTGATAAAGAACTCGCTGCCTAAAATGAAGAACAGGATAATACCTGTTATCATATTGGCAACATCGTTGTTCAAGTTAAATTCCGAAGCAATTTGAATAGCACCCTGTTGAAGGAAAATAATCAACGCAGAGATAGCTATCATTGTAAATGTATTGAACTTTGCAAGCCAACAAACGATGATGGCTGTAAAGCCTTTTCCACCTGCGGTTGAAGTCGAGATAGTATGGCTCGCACCGGAAACTGTAATAAAACCGGAAAGTCCGCAGATAGCACCCGAGATAATCATTGTGCGGATAATAACTTTCTTTACGGAGATACCTGCATATTTTGCAGTATTTTCGCTGTCGCCGACAACAGAAAGTTCATATCCCTGTTTTGTATATTTAAGGTAAATAAACATTCCTACCGTAAGCACCATAACGATGATTACATTCAGAACATATTGTTCACCGAAAATAGACGGGAACCAACCTTCGTGGTTTTGGGGATTGATGATACCTACTTTGTTTGAGCCGTAGGGATTTTCCCACAAAGCAACGAAAAAGGATGTAAGTTGCAATGCAACATAGTTCATCATAAGGGTAAACAAAGTTTCGTTTGTATTCCACTTTGCTTTGAAAACAGCGGGAAGAATTCCCCACAAAGCACCGGCAATGACACTTGCTACTACCATACAAATGAAGAGAAGCACGGGCGGAAGTGATTTCAGATAAATCATACAAGCAGCAGTAGCAATACCGCCGACAAGAATCTGACCTTCAGCACCGATATTCCAGAACTTCATTTTGAAGGCGGGAGCAAGTCCGATAGCGATACAAAGAAGCATCATTGTATCACGAACTGTATTCCAAGTCTTTCCTTTTGTGCCGAATGCGCCTTTGAACATTGATTCATAAACCTTTAAGGGGTTTACTTTTGTGATCGCAAAAATAATCAAAGCACATACGATAAGGGAAATTACTATGGCGATAAGTCGAATAATAAGAGCCTTCGGTTTAGCAATAGAATCTCTTCTTGCTATTCTGACCAACGGGTCTTTTTTGTTAACAAGTGCAAGACTACTCATTATTATCACCATCCTCCCTCAAATTTGTCATAAGCAAACCGACTTCTTCTTTTGTAGTGGTACGGGCATCAACAACGCCGTTGAGTTTGCCTGAACACAAAACAGCAATTCTGTCGCACAAAGCAAGCAAAACATCCAGGTCTTCGCCGACATAGACAACGGCAACGCCTTTTTTCTTCTGTTCGTTAAGAAGTCCGTAGATTGTGTATGATGTGTTGATATCAAGACCTCTTACGGCATAAGCCGTCAAAAGGACTTTCGGGTTAGAAGCAATTTCTCTGCCGACAAGAACTTTCTGAACATTACCGCCGGAGAGTTTTCTAACCGGAGTTTGAATATTCGGAGTAATTACTCCCAAATCGTCTTTTACCTTTATTGCAAGGTCTTTCGGAGATTTTCTGTCGGTAAAGAGAAAACCGTTTTTGTAGGAACGAAGCATCATATTGTCACTCATACCCATAGTACCGACAAGTCCCATTCCGAGTCTGTCTTCGGGGACAAAGGAAAGTGCAACGCCCTGCTGTCTTATCTGCATCGGAGTTTTTCCGATAAGTTGTTCTTCTTTTCCTGTTTCAGGCTCGTAATATTTTACAGAACTGCCCTCTTCGGTTTCCTGCAAGCCCGCAATAGATTCAAGCAGGTGTTTTTGTCCTGAACCGGAAATACCGGCAATACCGAGGATTTCTCCGCCGTAAATATCGAAAGAAACATCATCAAGAGCCTTGACACCGTATTTGTTTACACAGGAAAGGTTCTTAATTTCAATTCTTTTTTGCTTATTCTCAACTTCGGGACGGTCAATATCAAGAATTACCTTTTTACCGACCATCATTTCGGTAAGTGACTCGGCAGTAGCGTCTTTTGTTTCTACTGTGTCGATATACTCACCTTTTCTCAAAATAGAAACTCTGTCGGAAACGCTTAAAACTTCGTTGAGTTTATGCGTGATGAGAATAACCGATTTACCCTCTTCTTTCATAGTACGAAGTATTGAGAACAATTTGTCGGATTCCTGAGGAGTAAGTACGGCAGTAGGCTCATCGAGGATGAGTAACTCTGCGCCTCTGTAAAGTGCTTTTACTATTTCAAGTGTCTGCTTTTGAGAAACAGACATATTGTATACTTTTTGGTCCGGTTTTACATCAAAACCGTATCTGTCGCAAATTTCCTGAACATCTTTTGCTATTTTATTTCTTCTGCCGGTTATCTTTTTATCCATACCGAGAGCAACATTTTCGGTAGCGGTGAAAACATCAACAAGTTTAAAGTGCTGGTGAATCATACCGATTCCGAGGCTGTATGCATCTTTCGGACTATGGATAGAAACTTCCTTACCGTCAACGAAAATGCGTCCCGAATCCGGAAAATATATACCGGAAAGCATATTCATCAGTGTGGTTTTACCTGAGCCGTTCTCTCCGAGCAACGCAAGTATCTCGCCTTTTCTGATATCAAGCGTTACATTCTTATTGGCAACGACCTTAGTACCGAAAGCTTTGGTAATGTTTTCCATCCTGACGGCTACGTTGTTATCCAATAAAATCCCTCCTACTTAAATTTTGTCCAAAACACAATGTCAGATTCAAAATATTCAGCGAAAAACAGTAAATACGGCACTGTGTTTTTGCCAAAATTTAAAACTGAAATGAAATTTTTTGATGATATAAAAACTGCCAAAGGGAAGCCGCAAAATGCGACTTCCCTTGTCTTTATTATTAGTTAATAAATTAGCCTGCGTTGAGTTCTGTGATACCATCGATTCTCAAAGAGAATGAAGGAGCAGACTGGTTGAGTTCACAGTCGGATTCATGATAGTAACCGTCGATAACAGCTTCGTCAGCATCCGGTGTGAAGTCGCCGTCTGTATCTGTTGCGAAAGCAGAAGTAACTTCTTTACCGCCTACTGTGAATTTAGATGTATCGAATACATGGAGAGTACCTGCTTTGATAGCAGCGATAACTTCGTCAACTTTCTCCTGTGTACCTTCTGCACAAGATTTACCGAGAGCAGTAATAGCAACTGCGTCGTCAGCATAACCCTTTGCCCAGTTTGTCGGAACTTTCTCGCCCTTGAGTGCAGCGCCGATAGCCTCTTTGTAGTAAGCAGCCCAGTTATTTGTAGCAGATGTAAGAGCAGCATCGGGAGCAACTGAAAGCATATCTACATTGTATCCAACTGAGTAGCAAACTTTTCCGCCTTCCAAAGCAGCCTGAACTGCTGAAGGAGCGCCTGTTGAGTCAGCATGCTGTGAAATGATGACACAACCGTCAGAAAGAAGTGCGTTAGCAGCTTCGCCTTCTGCTGTGATATCAAACCAAGAGTTTGTGTACTGAACTTCCATAACTACATCCTTGTAAACTGACTGAACGCCGAGGAAGTATGCTGTGTAGCCTGATACAACTTCTGCATAAGGATAAGCACCTACATAACCGAGTTTAACTTTTCCGTCTTTTTTATTTGCATCTGTGATTTTTCCTGCATCTGCAAGTTCCTTAACTTTCATACCTGCAACAACGCCTGCAACGTATCTTGCTTCGTAAATGTTTGTGAAAGCATTAGAGAAGTTAGCAAGTTTTGAAGCTTTTGCTGTGTCACCTGTCATGGAAACAAACTGAATTTCAGGGAATTCAGTAGCAGCCTGCTGGCAGTATGACTGATGTCCGTAAGAGTTTGTGATGATGAGTTTGCAACCCTGTTCAGCAAGGTCTTTACAAGCATCATAGCATTTTTCATCTTCAGGAATTGTGTACTTGAAGATAATCTGGCTCTCAGCAACGCCGAGTTCAGCGGCAGCCTTTTTGATACCGTCGATGTGTGCGAATGTGTAACCTTCGTTTTCGTCACCGACTAAAACTGCGCCCATTTTGAAATCGGAATCAACCGACTGTTGGTCCTTTGTTGCGTCTGCAGATTCACCGCAAGCAGCAAGGCTGACTACAAAAAGTACAGCAAGGACAAGTGCAAGAATTTTTTTCATGAGATATTTCCTCCTTAATTTTCCCATTGGGAATTATCGTTTCGTATCACAGAAAAACAACAATCCTGTAATATTTCCAACGCCTTGATTATACTAAATTTATTCTATTTTGACAATGCAAATTATGTTAAAAAATTGGTGGTAAATGTAGTACATTTTATTATTTTTTACCAAGTCTTTGTAACTTTCAAAAAAATTTTTAGGTAGTCAAAAAATGCTTATTTCCATACTTGAAAAAAGCAAATTCCACAGAAGGAAAATACGCTCTCACCACATGGTAAAAGCGTAAAAAATCATTTATGAATAACTGTTCCGGTTTTAAAATTAATACCGTCACAAGCCTTCTCTATTAATGTAATAAGCGAAAGCCTGCCCTCTTTTGATTCAACAAACTTAACGGCGGCGTCGACCTTCTCAAACATACTGCCACGAGCAAACTGCCCTTGCTTTATATACTCTTTTGCTTCATCGACAGACATTTCATCGAGCCATTTTTCATCAGGAGTATTGAAATTTACGGCAACTTTTTCGACAGCGGTCAAAATCAAGAAGAAGTCTGCATCGAGTTTTTCGGCTAGAAGTTCACTTGCATAGTCTTTGTCAATAACGGCAGACGCGCCTTTCAGGTGGTTACCTTTTCTGATAACGGGAATGCCTCCACCACCACAGCAAACTACCACACAGCCTTGATTTATCATAGCGTTTATGGCATCGAGTTCGACTATCTCCTGCGGTTTTGGTGACGGAACAACACGCCTGTATCCGAGGTCGCCGTATTCTTTCATAATATATCCGTATTTTTCGGCAAGATGCTCTGCCTTTTCTTTTGACATATATCTGCCGATAGGTTTGGTAGGATTGGAAAAAGCCTCGTCCTCTTTGTCAACTCTTACTTGAGTTACCATCGTGGCAACACCTTTGTCTATTCCGCGGTCAAGCAGTTCTTCTCGCAAGGCGTTTTGTATATCATATCCGATATATGCCTGACTCATTGCGTCACAAACCTGCAGGGGGATTTCGCCCAGAGTCACATCTTCGTGCAAAAGCGCATTAACAGCACTGTTGATAAGTCCGACCTGCGGACCGTTTCCGTGAGTGATAATTACATCGTGTCCGTCAACAATCAGGTCGGCAACAGCCTTTGCAATATGCTTTACTCCTTTTGCCTGTTCGGGCAAAGTAGTACCCAAAGCGTTGCCGCCGAAAGCAACGACTATTTTCTTTTTATCCATAACTATACCTCAAAAATCAAAACTTTTTTCTGTCTTTTGAGTTTTCTTCAAGTTTTAACAATGCATCAGCAGGATTTTTAACTTTTGCAAGGAAAATCATAGCGGCTATTATATAAGGTTTAAAAGATGCTTCTTTGTAAAGCGGTACACGATATCTGTCAAATACGGTATCGGCAACTTCGCCTTCTTCACAGGAAACGCCCGAAATATCGGCAGGAAGACAATGCAGATACAACGCTTTGCCGTCTTTTGTCAGGCTCATCATTTCCTCATTGCATTCCCAGTCTTTATGCTCGGCATTTTGTAAGAGCAATCTTTTTTCAAGTTCGTCAATGCCTTCTTTGTCGCCTTTTGCATAGAGGTCTGTTCTTTCCTCCATAGCGGCAAATGATGCCCAACTCTTGGGATAAACTATATCGGCATCTTTAAATGCCTCTTTCATATCGTTGGTTTTAGTAAAGCTGCCGCCGGATTTCTTGGCATTTTCTTTTGCAACTTCTTCAACTTCGGGGAAAATGTCATAGCCCTCGGGATGTGCAAGTACAACATCCATACCGAAACGGGTGAAAAGTCCCGCAACGCCCTGCGGTACGGAAAGCGGTTTTCCGTAAGACGGAGAATATGCCCATGTCATAGCGACCTTTTTGCCTTTGAGGTTTTCAACCCCGCCGAACTCGTGGATGATATGGAGCATATCAGCCATACACTGGGTAGGATGGTCGATATCGCACTGAAGATTTACCAAAGTCGGCTTTTGCTCCAAAACGCCCTGTTCATAGCCCTCTTTTACTGCATCGGCTACGGTTTTCTGGTAAGTATGTCCTTTACCGATATACATATCGTCACGAATACCGATAACATCTGCCATAAACGAAATCATATTTGCGGTTTCACGAACAGTTTCACCGTGAGCAACCTGACTTTTGCTTTCGTCAAGGTCCTGCACCTCGATGCCGAGAAGATTACACGCAGATGCAAAAGAGAATCTTGTTCTTGTGGAATTATCGCGGAAATTGGAAATTCCCAATCCGGAGTCAAAAATCTTTGTCGAGATATTTCTTTCTCTCAAATCGCGCAAAGCATCGGCTACGGTGAATACCGCGTCAATCTCGTCATCGGTTTTGTCCCATGTGAGAAAGAAATCGTTTTCATACATATTCTTAATATCAAGGTCAGAGAGGTGTTTTGCCAAATCCTGAGTTTTGCTCATTTTCGTTTCCCCTTTTTATTTAATATATCCTTTGTTTTTGAAGTAAATTATCGGCAAAGCCGCATATGTTGCAGCGTTGACAATAAGGTCTTGCTTCCAGGTCTTTTCATTCGGAGCGTGAGCCTGACTTTCGGCACCGGGGCCGAAGCCGATACACGGAACGCCGTTTCTGCCCATAATAGCAACGCCGTTTGTCGAGAAAGTCCATTTGTCGATAAGCGGACGATTTCTCTTTGACATAGCCTCGTCATTTGCACCGATTCTCTTGTCGCCGTAGTTACCGCCGTATGCTTCTTTGAGCGATTGAGTGATGACATCATCTTCACTAATCCACCATGTCGGGAAATAGCACTCGATAGGATAAACAAGACCTGTGTATGACGGACGGTCATATTCATACATGGAAACTTTTATATCGTCACCGTATTTTTTAACAGACGGTAGTTGTCTTATTTCTTCAAGGCAACTTTCCCAAGTTTCGCCTGCTGTCATTCTGCGGTCAAGAGAAAGTGTTATTCCGTCACAGACGGCACAGCGAGAGGGGCTTGAATAGAACACCTGCGAAACACAGATAGTACCTCTGCCGAGGAAGTTAGCTTCCTTATATTCGGGATTGTATTTTTCAGACAGCATTTTGACTAAACCCTTGATTTCGTTTTCATCGGAATCGTCGTTCTCATTTAGCGCCTTAACATCAAGGATAATTTCAGCCGCCTTGTACGCTGCGTTGTCACCGCGCTCGGGAGCGGAGCCGTGGCACGAAACGCCGTGGATATCAACCTTGATTTCCATACGGCCTCGGTGTCCTCTGTAAATACCGCCATCGGTAGGCTCGGTAGATACAACGAATTCGGGGCGGATTTTATCTTCTCTTATAATATACTGCCAGCAAAGTCCGTCACAGTCTTCTTCCTGAACGGAGCCGACAACCATAATTTTACAACCTTCGGGAATAAGGTCGAGGTCTTTCATTATTCTTGCACCGTAAACAGCGGAAACTATACCGCCTAACTGGTCGGATGTTCCTCTGCCTCCGATTTCTTCATCATTTTCAAAACCCTCGTACGGGTCAAAAGTCCAGTTAGTCATATTGCCTAAGCCGACAGTATCGATATGAGCATCGTATGCGATAATTTTGTCGCCTGTACCCATATAGCCGATAACATTGCCCTGTTTGTCGAGCATAGACTCGTCAAAACCGACTTTTCTCATTTCGTTTAATATCGTTTCGGCGTGTGCTTTTTCATCGCAACTTTCGCCCGGGTTCTTAACGATAGCACGCAAAAATGCGTTCATATCTTTTGAATAACCCTCTGCTGCTTTTTTAATAGCCTGAAAATCCAAAATAAATCCCCCTAATAAACAATTTTGCATAATTCCTACACTTATTATTATACAGAATATTGTCATCAAGTCAAATGAAAATTTTGAAAATCAAAATATTTTTTATATTCCAAATTTGGCTATTGAATATGATGAAAAAATGTATTATTATATTGATGTATTGTTATTTACAACACCTATGTAAAGGAGGTAAATATGCTAAACGAAATTCTAAAAGAATCTTTATGTTCGCTTGCACACGCAATATCTTCGCACTACGGCGAAAGTTGTGAAGTCGTTATTCACGACTTAACCGAAAACGACGCCGCCGACCACTCGATTATCTACATCGAAAACGGCCATGTAACAGGCAGAAAAATCGGTGACGGTGCTTCTGCTGTCGTACTTGAGCAACTTTCAAAAGCAAATGACCCCGGGGCTCAAGACCACATAGGATATTTTACCAAATCCGAAAACGGAAAAATCCTCAAATCTTCCACCGTTTACATCAAAGACGAAAACCAAAATGTTATTGCGATTTTTTCGATAAATCACGATATCACCGCTTTGAGCGTTGCCGCGTCTTCGATAAACGAGATTATCGCATCGAAAGATAATTCAAGCTCAGAGCCGAAGAAAATCACGCCGAATGTCAGCGAACTTCTTGACTCGCTTATATGGGAATCGGTTCAACTTATCGGAAAACCCGCCTCGCTTATGAACAAAGAAGACAAGATAAGAGCAATCCGCTACCTAAACGACAAAGGTGCTTTGCTCATCACCAAATCGGGCGACAAGATAAGCAAGTATTTCGGCATTTCCAAGTTTACCCTATATTCTTACATAGATATAAAACAGGAGGACAAAAATGATTGATTTAAAAATTAACAAAGAGGGCTTGCGTCACAATATTGAAAAAGCAAGGGAAAACAATGTTGTTATCCCTACAATAAAGCAGATGCAAAACCCCGACACTATCCCGCAGAGCATCAAAGACAAATTGTCAAAAACAGGTCTTTGGGATGTTGACCCTGTAAACCTTTTCAGAATCACCTGGAAAAACGAAGCAAAAGAATCGGGCGGACTTTTCAAAGATGTCCCCAACTACATAGAACTGCCCAGTGAACTCACCGGCGTTAAGGCAAGAATTTTTGCAATGGCCGGCAAATGGTTCCCCACAGGATGCCACAAAGTCGGCGCTTCTTTCGGCTGTCTTGCACCAAGACTTGTAACAGGTCAGTTCGACGCAACAAAGCACAAGGCTGTATGGCCCTCTACCGGTAACTACTGCCGTGGCGGTGCTTTCAACTCGAAACTTCTTGCCTGCGATTCTATCGCCATTCTTCCTGCCGAAATGAGCAAAGAGCGTTTTGATTGGCTCTCAAAAATCGCCGGAGAGGTTATCGCAACCCCCGGTTGTGAATCAAATGTAAAAGAAATTTTCGACAAAACCTGGGAACTCAAACAGCGCGACGATGTTATGATTTTCAACCAGTTCGAAGAAATGGGAAATCCGCTGTGGCACTATAATGTCACAGGCCACGCTTTAAGCGATGTTTTTGAAGCAATCAAAAATGACGGTGACCGTTTCTCGGGTGCTTGCTTTACATCAGGTTCAGCAGGAACTATGAGCGCAGGTGACTACCTCAAAGAACAATATCCGAACTTAAAACTCGGTGTCGGTGAAGCCTTGCAGTGCCCCACTATCTTAAACAACGGTTTCGGCGGCCACAGAATCGAAGGTATCGGCGACAAACATATCCCCTTTATCCACAATGTTAAAAATACCGATATGGCTATCGCCATTGACGACGAAGACTCACAAAGACTCTTACGCCTTTTCAACTGTGAAGAAGGTAAAAAATATCTTACAGAAGAACTCGGCCTTAACAAAGATTTTGTTGAAATGCTTTCATGGCTCGGTATCTCGGGTATTGCAAATATCCTTTGCTGTATCAAAATGGCAAAATACTATGAATTTACCGAACATGATGTTCTCGGTACTGTACTTACAGACAGTGCTGTTATGTATCAGTCAAGAATTGAAGAACTCAACGAAATGTACGGTACATATTCATTGACAGATGCAAAACTCGACCACAATGTTCATATGCTGTCCCTTAAGACAGACAACTTGCTTGAACTGACATACGCAGAAAGAAAGCGTATTCATAACCTGAAGTACTACACATGGGTTGAACAGCAGGGCAGAACTGTCGAAGAACTCAACGCTTTGTGGTACGACACCGAAGGCACTTGGGATAAAGTTCACAAACAGTGTGATGAACTCGACGAACTTATCAAGGCATTCAACGACGAAGTTGGCATACTCAAATAATAAGCAGGTATAATATGAAAAATGTAAAATGTTGTAAATGTGTAAAATGCGGTAAAGAATATGAAGCAAAAGCCGACATCACCACCTGTGAATGTGGCGGTATTCTTGATGTTATTTACGATTATGACTATATTAAAACGATATTTGATAAAGATGTCCTGAAAAACCGCGAAGATGAAACGATGTGGCGATATCGTGAACTTCTCCCGATAGAAGAAACCACCGCCCCGAAAGGCTTGCGTGTCGGAAATTCTCCTATTTACAGAGAAAACAAAGTTGCAGAAAAACTCGGTATCAAGGCACTTTTCGTCAAAGATGACGGCATAAACCCCACTTCTTCCCTCAAAGACAGGGCATCTTCCATGGCTGTTACAAAGGCGATTGAGGCAGGCTACAGCACAATAGCCTGTTCATCTACGGGAAATGCCGCCTCATCACTTGCAGGCAACGCGGCGGCGGCAGGACTTTCCACCTATATTTTTGTTCCCGACCGCGCCCCGAAAGGTAAAATTGCTCAACTTATGATGTTCGGTGCAAAACTCACCGCCGTTCAGGGCACATACGAAGAAACTTTTGAACTATCCAAAAAAGCCATTGAAAAATACGGCTGGTATAATCGCAACGCCGCTATAAATCCGTATCTTTCCGAAGGCAAAAAGACTGTTGCTCTCGAAATTTGTGAGCAACTCGGATTTAATGCTCCCGATTACTGTGCCGTTTCTGTCGGTGACGGATGCACAATAGCAGGTGTATACAAAGGCTTTTACGATATGTATATGGCCGGACTTATCGACAAAATTCCGCGTATTATTTCCGTTCAGGCAACGGGATGTTGCCCGATAAATACAGCGTTTTCAACAGGAGAGCCGTTAGCCCCGCAGGAAGAAAACACCTTTGCGGATTCTATCGCTGTCGGCGTTCCGAGAAACCCCGACAAAGCGTTACTTGCTATCAAAAATTCTAACGGCATTGCAGTAAATGTTACCGACGACGAAATACGCTCGGCACAAAGATTTCTTGCAAAAGAATGCGGTGTATTCGGTGAGCCTGCGGGCGTTACCGCTACGGCAGGACTTGTTAAACTTTGTAGCGAAAACAAAATTGAAAAGGACGCAACCGTTGTTTCAATAGTCACAGGTAACGGACTCAAAGATATTGAGTCTGCTATCAAAAACTGCGACGCCCCCGTATCCTGCAAAAACGACCTCGCTGAATTTGAAAGCGCTATGGCACAAAAAGGCATAGAAGTTAAATAAAACAAGGAGATTAGTTTATGGATATTGAAATACTTTTATGGTTACAAGCGGTACGAGATACAGTCGGCAGTTGCTTTAACAGTTTCTTTGCTTTTATTACAATGATTGCCGTTGACTACTATATGCTTGTTCCCGGTTTGATACTCTTTTGGGCAGTAGATAAAAAAGCAGGCATATTCGGCTTGTCTTCATACGGTTTTTCTTCACTTGAAAACGCAGGACTTAAATCTGCTTTCTGTGTATACAGACCGTGGATAAGAAACAGCCGTCTTAAACCCTTGCCCGAAGTAATGAGCGGTGCGACAGGATATTCTTTCCCAAGCGGACACAGTTCATCAACAAGCGGTTTTTACGGCGGACTTATTGCATATTACAAAAAATATAAGGCTCTTTGCGTAGTCTTTGCCATTATGGTTTTGATTACAATGTTCTCAAGGCTGTATGTCGGAGTTCACACCCCTCAGGATGTACTTGTCGGCGCGCTTACGGGAATTGTTGCGGCTTTTGTTGTTTTCTTTACAGACAAACTGTTGCAAAAACGCCCGAACTTGGATATTGTTGTCTTAATAGTATCGCTTGTACTTTGCATTCTTGTAGTAATTTTCATTTACTACAGAAAGTATCCGATGGACTATGTTGACGGTAAACTCCTCGTTGACCCGAAAAAAATGACAATCGGCGGTTTTGGTGACCCCGGAAGATTTTTCGGTATTATGATAGGCTGGTTTATCGAAAGACGCTTTATAAAATTTGACATCAGCGGTACAAATATTCAAAAGGTACTCCGCTCTTTCGTAGGCGGTTTGCTGTTCATATTCTACTGGACAGTCGTAGTTAAGCCTTTGGGCGATTTGATAAATGTCGGTATAGCAGTCTTTTTATTGCAGGCATCTGCTCCGCTGTTATTTATGACCGTTTACCCGTTGATTTTCAAAGCAATCGAAAACAGAAAAAGCAAAAAAGCAAAAGCATAAATTTTCACGCAAAAAGGCACTGTCGTTTGACAGTGCCTTAATATTTTCTATCCTGTTTTTTATTGACACAAAAGGTCGAATATGATACTATCATATCGGTACATAGAGTACCCGAAAAGGCAACCAAGGTTGAGTTTCAACCTGACGGTAGGCGGTTAGCCCTTCTTTTTTAAGGAGGGACACTTTTCCCTCCGGAAAGGAGGGGTGTCAATGGTTACTTACGAATCAATGTTCCTCTTTGGTTCACTAATCGTAGCAATTATTGCTCTTGTTATAAATATAGCAAAAAAGAAATAACCGCCCAAGCTCCAACTTAGCGGTTATTTCAAAACTGTTAATTTAGGGTTAACCGTCTATCGGTTGCCTTTTTGTATTTATATTATAGCATACTATTTTGAATTGTCAAGATTACAGCACGCTTTCTCGCGGGAGATAAATCTGCCGATATTTTCTTTTACCATTTTGCCGTTTGAATAGACTTCATTACCACGCAGGAAAACTTTTTCGATTTCGCCCTGCGTTTTCACGCCCTCAAACGGTGCGTAGTCGCACGCGCTGAAAGTATCTTTCGCCGTGATAACCGTTTCCTTTTTGGGATTATAGATAACGATATCGGCATCGGAGCCTTCTGAAATTACGCCCTTTTTCGGGTAGAGTCCGTAGAGTTTTGCAGGGTTTTCAGAAAGATATTTGCACATCTGCGGGAGGGTTATCCTGCCTTTTTTAACACCATAGGTATAGATGAGTGTTCCCCTTGTTTCAACGCCGGGCATACCGTTCGGAACTTTTGTAAAGTCATCAACGCCGACAGATTTCTGTGCCTTTGTAAATGAACAATGGTCGGTGGATATTGTATCTATGTCACCGTTTTTCAAGGCTTCCCACAAGCACTTCATATCCTCTTGTTTTCGAATGGGCGGTGAGCAGACAAATTTAGACGCCGTCTCAAAATCCAACTCATATTTTGAATCATCCAAAAGCAGGTACTGCGGACAGGTTTCGACAATAACTTTCTGTCCGTTTTTTCTTGCTCTTTTTATTTCTTCGAAGCCCGCTTTACTGCTCAAATGCACAACCACAACGGGAACATCAACAACCTTTGCAATAGACAGCAGTCTGTTGATTGCTTCGCTTTCGGCTGTGTCGGGGCGGGATTTATAGTGCGATGAAACAGAAAGTTTTCCCTGTGATTTTTTCTCGTTTACGAGGGCATCTATTATCCCCGAATTTTCACAATGCACACCGACAATTCCGCCGAGTTCCTTGAGTTTACAAAGCACCTCGAAAATCTCTTTATCCGAGAGCATCATAGCGGGATAAGTCATATACAACTTAAACGATGAAACGCCCTGCTCAAACATAGAACGAAGTTCTTCTTTTGTATTCTCGTTCCAGTCGGAAATTGCCATATGAAAAGCATAGTCACAACTTGTTTTTGCAAAGGCTTTTATGTGCCAGTTGTTAAGTGCCTGCTGCAAAGTTTCGCCTTTGTTTTGAGTTGCAAAGTCGATAACGGTGGTAGTGCCGCCCTTTATCGCAGACTTACTGCCCGAAGAAAAATCATCTGCCGTTACGGTGTTTGATACTTCAAGGTCAAAGTGAGTGTGAGCGTCGATAAAGCCCGGGAAGAGCAATTTTCCTTTGCAGTCTATGACTTCTGCGTCTGCATTTTCTATTTTCTTCGCGACTTTTTGGATTTTATCGTCGCAAATCAGTACATCCTGCTTTTTTGCACTTTTACCCGATACAACCGTACCGCCTTTTAAGAGAATGTTCACACTATCACCTCCGAATTTTCTAAATGAAAATCAATAAAGATATTTGTAGTTTTCAATTACAGTTTTAATAAGACTTTTTGCATCTTTATACAGTTCGTTGTCGCTATCAATATCATAGTCTTTGACAACGCCGAGCCTTACTCTTACAGTTTTATCGTCAAGGATAACAAAACCGCTGTTTTCGCTGTCGTTAAAGTCTTCTACGCTGTTAAACAAAGTGAATTTATCCTTATACGGTGCACTGCTGTAAGGACAAAACGACTTGCAGTTTCCGCATTCGTTGCACATACGGTCAATATGCAAAATTTCTCTGCGTTTGTCGGGCAAAGTTATAACAACATTCGCACGGTTAGGGCAAACATCAACGCAGTTTTCGCATACTGTATTACAGTTTAAGCACCTTTCGCCCTCGCACTTTGCTTCGTCACACAAAATACCTTTTCTGCTTTTTGCATCGTCAACTGTAACGAAGGCTTCAATCGGTATATCCATTATGTGCTTTTCGCCGATAACTTCATCAGCAAAACGCTGTGCATCTTTTATACATTCAACAACGGTAGAGGGACCGCGCAAGCTGTCGCCGATATTATACACACCGTCAACATTCGTCTTGAAAGGCACTTTGCCCTTTTCTTCAACTTCGATTCCGTTGCGGGTAAATATTTCGCTTTCTACCTTTTCGCCTATCGCAAAGATAACGGTATCGGCATCGACAAAGGTTACATCTCCCGTGTCAACAGGTCTTTGTCTTCCCGATTCATCGGGTGTGGAGAGTTTCATAACCGAACACAAAAGTTTTCCGTCTTCCTGCTTAATAGGTGCTAAAAGCTCGCAAAATTCAACACCGTCGGAAAGTGCAAGCGTCAGTTCTTCTTCATCAGCGGGCATATAGCGTTTTGTACGGCGATAAACTATAGAAACTTTTGCATTTTTATCAAGCCTTTTTGCAAGGCGTGCGGCATCCATAGCGGTGTTACCTCCGCCGATTACTGCAACCGACCTGCCCAAATCAAGTTCTTTTCCCGATTTTGCATCACGCAAAAAGTCGATAACATTTACTACATTCCCCTCTATGCCGAAAGGTTGCTTTTTGTATGCACCGATTGCAAAAGCAATATGAGTATAGCCCATATTTTTGAGTTCTTCTACAGAGGGCGCCTCGGTTTCTGTGAGGATTTTTGCCCCTGTTTTTTCAATAAGGGCGATATCTTTTTCTATCTCTTCATTGCTGATTCTGAAAGACGGGATAACATTTCGAACAATTCCGCCTGCAAATTTGTCACGTTCGAAAACTGTAACTTCTATACCCTCTCTTGCGATAAAATACGCTGCCGACAGGCCTGCCACACCGCCACCGATAATTGCAACTTTTTTGTCGGATTTTTTATCGTTCGGCTTAATTTCTTTTATAAGTTCTTCATAGCCGTTTTCTGCGGCAAGAAGTTTTGTACTGCGGATATTTACGGAAGATTCGTAGAAATTTCTTGTACATTTTGACATACAATTATGTGCGCAGATAGTTCCTGTGATAAATGGCAAAGGATTCTTCTGTGTGATAACCCTAAGTGCTTCTTTGTACATCCCTTTTTCGCACAGTTTGATATACTGCGGGATATCCTGATTTATCGGGCAACCGTTCATACACGGCGCTGTAAAGCAGTCAAAGAGCGGTACTTTGTCTTCACTCTTTCTGCTTTTTATCGGCTTTATCGGTTTTGTATGGTGTTTGTCAAAACGACAATTTTCTGAAAGGGCAGATACTTTCTCAACATCGACAGCGGAAAAATCCTTGTACTCTTTTTCCTGCAGAAGTTCTGCCATTTGTTTCAGCCTTAAATATCCGCCGGGTTTCAGTATCGTTGTTGCGACGGTAACAGGCCAGATATTTGCATCAAAAAGTTTGTCTATGTTGAAGAAATCAGCACCGCCGGAAAAAGAAACGCGAAGTTTTCCTTCAAATTCTTTGCTGATACGATTTGCCATTTCAATAGTAAGCGGGAAAAGTGACTTTCCGCTCATATACATTTCATCGCTCGGCAGTTCGTTCTGCTTTACATCGACAGGGAAAGTATTTGACAACTTCAAGCCGAATTCAAGGTTATTTTCTTTTGCAAGAGATAACAACCTTTTGAACATAGAAACTGCATCGCTGTACTGCAAATCTTCATTAAAATGATGCTCATCAAATGCAACATAGTCATAGCCCATCGAGTCGAGAATATCTCTTGCACTTTGATATCCCAAAATAGTAGGGTTGCACTTAACATAGGTGTTGAGGTGTTTTTCGCTTATAAGATATGTTGCAATTCGTTCAATTTCATCGGGAGGACAGCCGTGAAGAGTAGACAGAGTAACGCTTGTGCATACTTTCGGAGAAATCTCGTCAATATATTCGCTCATATCGGGGAAATACTTTTTCAAAGCGTCTTTACATTCTTTGAAAATTTCGGTATCCTCTGCGTTTTTCAGCCCTTCGATAAAGTCGTCTATCTTCTTGCTTTTTATGCCGTCTAAGTCATAGCCGACGCTCATATTAAACACAAATCCGTCACTGCTACCTAAAGAATAGGCTTTTGAAATAACTTTCAATATACACCATGCTTTTATGTATTCTTCCATGGCGTTTTTGACCGTTAATTCGGTTGACCACTCGCAGTTATAGCCTTCGTCATCCGCCTTGATACACGGACGGCTGATACATTTTGCAAGGTCTTCGCCGTCTAAGGTCTGCACCGTTTTCAGTTCAAAAAACCTTGCACCCGCTACATAGGCAGAAACGATATTCTGTGCAAGTTGGGTGTTCGGTCCTGCGGCAACGCCCAACGGTGTTTCGATTTTTTCATCAAAAATACTGAGGCTCTTTTCCTTTGACTTGAACATTTTGAAAACAGAGAAAATGCTGTTTTGATTTTTGTATTCGGTAGTGATATTGCAAAGTAGTTTGTCAATGCTTATCGGTGTCATTCTTTCGCTCATAGCAGTCACCTTTCTAAAATTTTTTAATATTTACAGAAAAACTATTTATTAAGAGTTCTCAAATCAAAATTTCCCATTTTCCGTAGCGTTTGCCGTTTTCCCTGCGGATAAAATCTTTATCCTGCAAAGATTTCATAATTCTTTTTACGGTTGCAATAGATTTTCCCGTCACTTTTACAAGTTCTTGCTGTTTGATATTCGGATTACTCGCAATCATTTTTAAAATTGCCAGTTCTTCCAATGAACAGTCCAAAGTATCAAATTGATACTTTGGTGCTTTTGGATTGATACTTTGGAAATTCTCTTTATCCACATAATCAATGTGCGTATAACGATTTTTCAGTTCATAATTTGTACCGAGAAGAAGATTTGCAAAAAACATTTCCAAATACTTTGTTGTTGAATGAATGCCTTTTTGTAAATCGTTGTAGTTGGCTCTTACAAGTGCGTTGCGGAAAAACCACGAATTTTCCTTGAACACATCGTTATTCGCTCGAAATCCAAATGTTTTCATATATTTAATCATAAACACGGCGGTGGCTCTTGTATTCCCCTCACAAAACGGATGAATTTGCCAAATATCAGATGCAAATTTTGCCAAATGCTTTACCGATTCTTCGACCGTCATATCATCATAAGAAAACTGCTTTTCAACGGAAAAATCATAATCAAGCGTGTCTCGAATGCTGTTATAATCAGCATAGATAACCGTATCACCATTCAATACCCATTCTTTTTTTGTGATATTGTACTGCCTGATTTGCCCTGCGTGACTAAACACACCTTCAAATAATCTGCGGTGAACGGTGAGCCACTCGGTAGGTGAAAATTGAAACGCTGTTTCACCTAAAAGCATAGCAATTCTTGCCGAAACTATATCTGCTTCTTTTGTTTCGTTTTCAATCTCGGTGCGGTTTGTTTTCTGCTCGTAGTAACTATGAATCCGCTTTTGCACTTCATCAATGGAAATCTTACCTTCAATATGCTCTTTTGCGGTATCGAGTAAATATTTTGAAGTGTTCAAACCGTCAACCGCCTGTAATCCTATTGCCGTTTGCCAAGCTTTACTTTTTTCTGTTTTATTAGGTTCACCTTGCTTAATATACTCATCAAGTTCAAATTGCCATTTTTTATCAGGCATATTTTCACCTCATCCGTTAATGCTTTTCCAAAGTTTTTTTGAAGCCTTTTGGGTTTCAAAAGAAATTCTTTCTTCATCTATATCGACAAACTCTCTGTCTTTGTAGAGAAGTCTGCCGTTCGACATTGTTGTACGGCACTGCCTTCCGTTCATTCCGAATATCATATGACCGTCAATATTATTATCGGAAAACGGAGTAAACGGAAGATAGTCCATAACGATAACATCCGCCTTGTATCCCGCTTTGAGTTTTCCCGTATCAACGCCAAAGTGGTTTTTGGTGATGACTGCGTTATTTTTAAACAGCATATCGGTAACTTCACACCAGCCGACATTCGGATTTTTCGCGTTATGGCGCTGGATAATCAAAGCGACCTTAAGACTTTCGAGCATATCGTGGGTATAGGCATCTGTTCCGAGTCCGAGCAATATACCCTTTTCGTACATTTTGAGTATCGGAGAACAACCGACGGCGTTGCCCATATTTGATTCGGGATTGTTGACAACCATCGTGTTTGTTGCTTTTATCATATCCATTTCTTTTTCGGTGATATGAATACAATGTCCTAGTATGGTTTTCTCACCCAAAATGCCCCATTTTTCAAGTCTTTCGACAGGGAGCATACCATAGTTCTTTTTGCTGTCCTCAACATCGTTTGTACCCTCGCAAATGTGGATATGATATCCTGCTCTGTTATCATTAGCCTTAACACATTTTTCAAAAGTTTTGTCGGAAATCGTGAACAAAGCGTGCATACCGAACATTGCTTTTAACATATCATTATCGTTATTCTGACAATAGGTGATAAAGTCGACATTTTCTTTTATCGCTTCATCACATTTTTGTTCACCGTCGCGGTTGGAAACCTCGTAGCAAAGGCACGAGCGTACGCCCATCTCTTTAGCAACATCGGCTATCTCGAATAAAGAATTAGGTATCTCACAAAAACTTGCATGATGGTCAAACACGGTAGTAACACCGTTTCTGATACATTCAAGGTAAGTTGCGTATGCGCTGTATCTTGTTGCCTTTAGTGTCAAATGCCTGTCAAGTTTCCACCACATACCGTCAAGAATTTCGTAGAAATTCGTGGGGTTGTAGCCTGTTATCGAAAGTCCTCTTGCAAGCCCCGAATAGATATGAGTATGTGCATTTATAAACGCGGGCATAATCACATTTCCTTTTGCGTCAATAAACTGTGCGTCGGGGTATTCTTTTTTCAGTTTTTCGGTTTCGCCGACACAAATGATTTTGTCATCTTGTGTTACTACGCCACCGTTTTCTATATAGGGAAAATCACTGTCTCTTGTAATAACTTTACCGTTTGCGATTAAATACATAAAGCACCTCCGAAAATAAAATTTACTATACTCTAACCCGCTTTTATTTTATCATTTCATCTTTTCAAATGCAATAGTAATTACACCCTAAAAAGAAACATAATAAAAATAAACGAAAAAATTTTTTACACCTTGAAAAATTTCCAAAAATTATGTATTATTATAGTAGAAATTTATTGCCATCGAGGTATTGTAATGTATAAAATACTGAAAGCAGAAGAAATAGCAGAAAACATTTTCCTTATGGAAGTGAAAGCCGAAAGAGTTGCAAAGCACTGTATGCCGGGACAGTTCCTTGTTGTCCGCTGTGATGAAAACGGGGAACGAATTCCGCTTACCATTTGCGACTACAATAGTGAATCAGGCACAATTACAATAGTTTTTCAGGTTGTCGGTGCTTCTACTTTCGATATGTCAAAACTCAAAGAAGGCGACAGTTTCTATGATGTTGCAGGACCTCTGGGAAACAAAAGCGAACTTTGTTCTATGACAAAAGAAGAATTATCGGAAAAGAAGATAATTTTTATTGCCGGCGGTGTCGGTACTGCACCTGTTTATCCCCAGGCAAAATGGCTTTTCGAACAGGGTATAAAAAGTGATGTAATCATCGGCGCAAAAACAAAAGACCTTGTTATACTCGAAGACGAAATGAAAAAGGTAGCAAATGTTTTTGTCACCACCGATGACGGCTCATATGGCAGAACTGGTATGGTCACAAAATGTCTTGAAGACTTGGTAAACGAAGGGCATAGTTATAACCATTGTGTCGCAATAGGACCTATGATAATGATGAAATTTACCTGTCTTACTACAAAGAAACTGTCTATCCCCACCGTTGTCAGCCTTAATCCTATTATGGTAGATGCTACGGGAATGTGCGGTGCGTGTAGGGTCACTGTCGGCGACAAAGTGAAATTTGCCTGTGTTGACGGTCCCGAGTTTGACGGTCATCTTGTCGATTTTGATGAAGCGATGAAACGCAGTACAATATACAAAACAGAAGAAGGCAGAGCATACCTTAAAGAAGTTGAAAAAGACACCCACCACGGCGGTTGCGGTTTTTGCAAAGGTGACGAATAATGGATATGACAAAAAGAATTCCCGTAAAAGAACAGCCCCCGAAAGTCAGGGCAACAAATTTTGATGAAGTATGCTTCGGCTATGATAAAGACGAAGCTGTTTTGGAAGCCCAAAGATGTTTAAACTGCAAAAAGCCACAATGTGTTTCGGGCTGTCCCGTAAATATCGACATTCCCCGCTTTATCGAACAAGTGAAAGGCGGCGAGTTTGTCAAGGCCTTTGATGTAATAACAGAAGCATCCTCCCTTCCCGCAGTTTGCGGTCGCGTCTGCCCGCAGGAAAGACAGTGCGAAAGCAAATGTATCAGAGGGTTAAAAGGCGATGCAATTTCTATCGGAAAATTAGAGCGTTTCGTTGCAGACAACGCATTAAAAGAAAACATAAAGCCGACAGTAAGCGCCACGAAAAACGGCAAAAAAGTTGCCGTTATCGGCTCAGGACCTTCTTCTCTTGCCTGTGCGGGCGACCTTGCAAAAAAGGGTTATGAAGTCACCATTTTCGAGGCACTCCACTGTGCCGGCGGTGTGCTGTCATACGGCATTCCCGAATTTCGTCTGCCCAAAAAAGACGTAGTTAATAAAGAGATAGAAAATGTAATATCTTTAGGTGTCAAAATCGAAACGAATGTTATCATCGGAAAATCCCTCACCGTTGACGAACTGCTCACAGACGAAGGTTTTGACGCTGTGTTCATCGGCTCGGGCGCAGGACTTCCTAAGTTTTTGGGAATAGAGGGTGAAAACCTCAACGGCGTTTTCTCCGCAAACGAATATTTAACAAGAAGCAACCTTATGCGTGCTTTTGACAGTGAGAGCAAAACCCCGATAATGAGAGCAAAGAAAGTTGCCGTAGTCGGCGGCGGTAATGTTGCTATGGATGCGGCAAGAACAGCGTTAAGGCTCGGTGCTGTTACTCACATCGTTTACAGACGAAGTGAAGAAGAACTCCCCGCAAGAAAAGAAGAAGTCAACCACGCAAAAGAAGAGGGCATTATTTTTGATTTGCTTACTAACCCCGAAGAGATTTTGTCAGATGAAAACGGTTTTGTTCGCGGTATAAGATGTGCAAAAATGGAGTTGGGCGAGCCCGACGAAAGCGGACGCAGACGCCCGATAAAAATCGAAAACTCCGATTTTGTTATTGATGTCGATATGGTAATTATGGCGCTGGGCACAGCACCAAACCCGCTTATTGCTTCCACCGTAAGCGATTTGGAAATCGACAAACGAGGCTGTATCGTTATTGATGAAGAAAACGGACAAACATCAAAGAAAGGCGTCTTTGCAGGCGGAGACGCTGTCACGGGCGCCGCTACGGTTATCCTTGCTATGGGTGCAGGAAAAAAGGCAGCAAAAGGCATCGACGAGTATCTCAAAATGCAATAAACCCCTTGCTTTGTTGCAAATTTGTATATTTTTTCGTCATAATAGAGGTATTTTTTAGATTTTTTTGAAAATTTTACGAGAAATCTTGCAAACAGCATTTATACATAGTATAATGCCATTATGCGAGATTTTTCTTTTTTCGGGAAAATCTTAGTTACTCTAAATTTTAGGAGGAAATATTATGTCATACGTTGATGAAGTTTTGGCGAAGGTTAAGGAAAAAAACGCAAACGAGCCTGAATTTTTGCAGACAGTTGAAGAAGTTCTCACTTCTTTGCGTCCCGTAATCGAGCAAAACGAAGAAAAGTACAGAAAAGCAGCATTGCTGGAAAGACTCTGCGAGCCTGAAAGAGGTATCAGCTTCAGAGTTCCGTGGGTTGACGACAACGGACAGGTACAGGTTAACAGAGGTTACAGATATCAGTTCAACAGTGCTATCGGACCGTACAAGGGCGGTTTGAGATTTGCTCCGAATGTATATCCGGGCATCATCAAGTTCCTTGGTTTTGAACAGATTTTCAAGAATTCTCTTACAGGTCTTCCTATCGGCGGCGGTAAGGGCGGCGCAGACTTTGACCCCAACGGCAAGTCTGACGGCGAAATTATGAGATTCTGTCAGTCATTTATCACAGAACTTTACAGACATATCGGTCCCGATACCGACGTTCCCGCAGGCGACCTCGGTGTTGGTGCAAGAGAAATCGGCTATATGTTTGGTCAGTATAAGAAAATCACAGGCCTTTATCAGGGCGTTCTCACAGGTAAGGACATCCCCTACGGCGGTCTTTTGGGCAGAACAGAAGCTACAGGCTTCGGCGTTGTTTGGTTTGCTGAAGAAATGCTCAAAGCAAACGGCGAAGACATCAAAGGCAAGACTGTTGCTATCTCCGGTTTCGGTAACGTTGCTTGGGGTACTGCATGGCAGTTACAGCGCCTTGGTGCAAAGTGCGTAACCATCTCCGGCCCTGACGGATACATCTACGATCCCGACGGTATCTCAACAGATGAGAAAATCGCATACATGCTCGAACTCCGCGCTTCAGGTAAAAATATCTGTGCTCCTTATGCAGAGAAATTCCCGAATGCCAAATTCTTCCCGGGCAAAAAGGCTTGGAATGTTTCCAAAGACACAGACTGCAAACCTGACCTCTACATCCCCTCTGCTTTGCAGAATGAAATCCACCTCGAAGATGCAAACACTATCGTTGAGTCCGGCTGTAAATTCGTTTGTGAAGGTGCTAACATGCCTACAACTAACGAGGCTCTTGCTTACTTACAGGATAACGGCGTTATCGTCGGTCCCGCTAAGGCTGCAAACGCAGGCGGCGTTGCTTGTTCTTGTATCGAAATGGGACAGAACGCAGGTCACACTGTATTCCAGCACGAAGATGTTTATGAACAGCTTCACGCTATTATGGTTAATATCCATAAATCAGCTATGGAAGCTTCTCTCAAATATTTCGGTAAATATGACCTTGTAAAAGGTGCAAACATTGCCGGCTTTGAGAAAGTTGCTGACGCTATGATGGCACAGGGTGTTGTCTGATAACCCAGAGTTTAGTATTAAAGCCTGTCGGTAATATCCGACAGGCTTTTTTGTTGCAATTTTTCTTTTCGTTTGGTACAATAAACACAGAAAATTTTTGGAGTAATTATGGTAAAAATATATATCGCCGATGTATCAAAACTAAATGATGAAAAAACTTTTTCAGACCTTTTGTCTACCGTGTCAAAAGCACGACAGGAAAAGGTTAATAAACTGCGTTTTCAAAAGGATAAAAGCCTTTCTCTCGGTGCGGGTGTGCTCTTAAATCTTGCACTGAAAGATATGGGGTGCAAATTTTCCGACAATGATATTGTCTTTTCACAAAACGGCAAACCGTATATCGAAAACTGCAAAGTAAAATTTAACCTTTCCCACAGCGGTACAAAGGTTATGTGCGCTGTGTCGGAAGATGATATCGGCTGTGATGTTGAAAAGGTCAAAGACATCGACGACAAAATAGCAAAAAGATTTTTCCATAATGAAGAATACGACTACATTTTGTCGCAAAAAAGCGAAGAAAAACAAAAAGACGCTTTTTTCAGACTTTGGACACTAAAAGAAAGTTTTCTGAAAATTACTGGACTGGGGATGAAACTCCCGCTTTCGGATTTCTCAATTATCATAAATGATAAAGATATCTCCATCCGCCAAAACCTTGACAAAAACGATTACCGCTTTTTCGAAATCGACCTATCGGACGAATACAAATACTCCGTCTGTTTCATAGGCAATAACGAAGTTGAAACTAAAATAGTGGAATTGTAAATTGAATAATAATAAACTGCCTTTTCGAAAATTTCGAAAAGGCAGTTTATTATTACAATTCTATTTTTCCGTGTTCTTTTTCGTATTTTTCAATTAAATCTCTTATCAAAATTAAAATCTGACTATTTGCCGAACGACCTTCATAATCCGACACAACATGCAATTTATTTAACATCTCTTCTTCAATACGAATAGATAAACTTTTTATAGCCATATAATTACCCCATTTCAAATTTATTTTATGTTTATTTTAAACTTGGAATGTGTTACAATGTTTAATATGAACATATAATATGTTCATAATGCGTTTATTTGGAGTGGCGTATATGAAAGTTGCAATTATCGGCTCACGAAATCTTTATGTAGATAATTTTAAAAAATATTTACCTCCTGATACAACTGAAATCGTTTCAGGCGGTGCAAAAGGAATAGATACTTGTGCAGAAAGATACGCAAAAAATCACAACATACCGATAAAGATATTTTTGCCGAAATATGAAAAATACGGCAGGTCTGCCACACTGAAAAGGAACATCGAAATTATTGATTATGCGGATACTGTTCTTGCATTTTGGGACGGAAAATCAAAAGGCACAAAATTCGTTATAAACAAATGCAGAGAAAAGAATAAGTCGATTAGAATATTTATAAACATAATACA
>JAGHTC010000018.1 GCA_018065465.1 Candidatus Ruminococcus equi | reverse complement strand
TTTGATATAATAATTATGCCAAATATATCTAAATTGAATATGACAGAACTTTTAACACATCATAGAGATAGTGTTTTTTATTTGTAAAAAACGCTGGCTATATCAACTATCTCTGAATGTGTAATTTCTGTTGTTTGATATTTAGATATGTTTGGCGACAATCGAGCCATGCGTTTTTTTGCGTACGACTTCGGTTGTACGCTTTTTTTATTATTCTACTTTATTGGAGGTACAGATATGTATTGTACAAATTGCGGGACAAAATTTGAAGGAAACTTCTGTCCAAATTGCGGTGAAAAAACACAATTTCCTGAAAACGCTAAAAACGAAAGCACAAATACAGAATCTAATAATTCTGCGTATTCAAAGTATTATCCGGAAATGGAAAGTGCAAATTCAACTGTAAGCACAGACAACAATGTCAATAATGTGATAGAAGATACTGAACCGAATATCGGAAGTTTTACAATAATTAAAAAACAACCGTGGTTTTCTGCAAAAATAGTAATCGGCATTATTTCAATTGTATATGCAGCATTTACATTGATATCGCTTTGTGTTGAAAAAAATCATGATATTTCTGCTTTTACGGGTGCCGGCATATTTAGCAGTATTTTTATGCTTGTTGCAGGTATAATATCGGTTGCTAAAAATAATGCGTTCAGTGTAAGCCCAAGCGTTGTTACAACAATTTTTTACTTTATTTCTTTTTCCCTTTCTACTCAAACTGGTAATTATTATTCAGGTCTTCGTATGATGGGCGGTTTGGCTTCTGCTTTTTGTATTGTACATATAGGAAGCCTTATTGCAAGAAGTACACCATTTGTAACCAGTAAATGGAAAAAAGCAGTATTAATAGTATTATGTATTTTTGTCTCTTTCATTACATTCTCAATCGCTGTTGCCGGTTCTAATGATACCGCTAATATTAAAACAGATAATAGTGCTGTACAGAAAGAAGACGAAACAGAAGAACCGACCGAGAGTAAAAAGTATACGGAAGAAAAATACAAAGCACTTTGTGGTGAAATCGACTTTGAAACTCTGTCAAGAAATCCTAACAAATATAAAGGGATGAACTATGTGTTTACAGGACAGGTTATTCAAGTTCAAGAAGGCTTCGGAAATAAGGTGGATTTACGAATTAACATAACAAAGAATAGTATTGAATTTATTGATGAAGAATATTGGACCGATACGATTTATGCAACTGTTAATATACCGGATGGCGAAGACAGAATTCTTGAAGAAGATATTATAACATTCTGGGGCGAATGTGAAGGGAAATATTCCTACACAAGTGTGTTAATGTCGAATATAACTTTACCGAAAATAAACATAAAATACTTTGAGATAAATTGATTTTTTGATTTTAGAAATTTTTTCATTGACATAATGAAAAAAAGTGGTATACTAATCAATGTACGCTGGGAAGTAGCCAAGTGGTAAGGCAACGGACTTTGACTCCGTCATCCGTGGGTTCGAACCCCGCCTTCCCAGCCAACAAAAAGTCCCTTTGTCATAGACAAAGGGACTTTTTGAGTGATGTTTGCCCTGTCGGGCAAGTGATGTACCCTGCGGGTATGATGTTGCCTTCGGCAATGATGAGTGCCTGACGGCACACGGACAAACATTGCATAACTGTTCACAATTGAACAACATCATTTCGGCGTTAGCCGAAACATCATTAGCCGCAAAGTGGCAACTTCACTATTTTCATAAATTTTAATAATGAGTCAACAAACACGGTTTCTAAAACTAACGCGAATGTAGTGTTAATTAACTTTTTCGAACATAAAAGAAGCACTTGTCTACACAAGTGCTTCTTTCTTTTATATTTAGAATATATCTGTTTCTTCGATTTTCTTTGTGAAGAATTTGATTGGGTTCTTGAACAACCATTTCAGTACAAGTCCGATGAACAGTGCAACGATGATATATGCACCGAGTTTCAGTAAATCGAGCCAATAGTCAGAACCGTATGTTCCGCAGAGACATTCTCTCATAGCGTTGATTATGAAAGTGAACGGGGCATAGGGGTGAACAGCCTGGAAAAACTCTGGTGTAACATCAATCGGGAAAGTACCGCCTGATGCGCCAAGTTGAATAACAAGCATAATAACCGCTACCGCTTTACCAATATCGCCGAATGCAGAAACAATAGAATAAATAAAGAGAGAATATACTATTGAAGCCCAAATACCTGCAAGCAGGAACATTAAGGGATGTTGTAATTCTACATGCAGGAAGAATATATCACCAAGACAGATAATAGTTGCCTGCAAAATAGCAAAGAGAATAAAGATGATACCTCTGCCGAAGTATTCATGATAGTATTTGACATTTCCTCCGAGTTCCTTTTTCTTTTTAACATCGGTTTTGAGCAGAGCAACAAGAATTATTGCACCAACCCAGATGGCAAGAGTTGTATAGAACGGTGCCATAGCAGAGCCGTAGTTTGGAACAGAATATACTTTGTCAGTCTCGATTTGTACGGGGCAGGCAAGGAAAGTACCTACGCTGTCGCTTTTACCTGTTAAGTTTGAGATAGTATTGAACACTTCACTGTCTGAAAGGCCTTTGATTTCTTTTTGGAAGTCAGCAAGTTGCTTGTCGCAGTCGTCAAGGATTCTATTAAGTCCGCCGATAAGATTACCGCTTTCGTCAAGCATATCACTTACTGCAGATACAAATTTAGATACATTCGGCAAGTCTGAGTCAATAGCAGTAATAAGGTTTGATAAATCGGCAAGAATATCCATAGCATCGTTAACGCCTGTTTCTATCGCATCTTTTACTTCTGATTTATATGTTGTAACAATATCATTAACAAGAGTCAGCATATTATTAAGTTTTGCTTTTATAAGTTTAAGATTTTCTTTTGTAACAGCCTCTGTTTTGATATCATCAATTACTGATATAATTCCTTTTATTGAATCATTTACTTTATCAATTTTTTCTACGAGTTTTGTAATGGCATCAAGTTTAACAGGAAGATTGTCGTTGATATCTGTTAGTGTTTCACTGATAATAGTAAGTCGAGATGACATTTGAGAAAGTACGAGGTTGATAGCGTCAAGTTCCTCAACAAGTTCTTCCTGGGGCTTATCTATCATATCATCTATGTCGTCAATAACCGACTGCATAGTTTCTTGAACATCTTCGAGTACAACATCAATTGAAGATACTATTGTATCTACAGTTGCTTTCGTGAATTTTACCGCTTCTTTTGTGTCATCAATAGTCTTGTTTGAATCATCAAGAAGTTTTTTAAGTTCGTCAGATGAAAAACTGTCTGAAAGTTCTTCCGAAATTTCAACTACATCGGTAAAACTGTTGATGGAGTCTTTTACGGTTTTCAGGAAGTCACGGGCTTGTTCAAGTTCATCATCAAGTCCGACCATAGATTCTTTACTTGAATCTTTAGTAGCCTCAGTTGCAACGCCGATAACATTTCCTAATAGTTTAACAACAGTTTCGACATATTGTTGGTTAACTGTTGTCTGTACTGTTTGTACAACTTTGTCTGTGATTTTTGTTGCGATAGCGTTTTTCTTTTCGTTAGCATAGTATGTAATTTTTGGTTGAGTAAATTTATCTGTAACAATACTTGTCAGAGATTCACTGAAGTTCTCAGGGACATAAATAGCAGCATAATATTTGCTTGCTTCAACACCGGACAGGCCTGTTTCTTTATCGACAAACTGCCAATCTATTACATTGTTGCCCTTAAGACTATCCTCAATTTTCTGTCCGACATTTATGTCAATGCCTTTGTATGTATTGCCTTTGTCTTCGATAATAACGGCAACCTGCATATTTCCTGTGCTGTCAGGTCCGTACGGGTCCCAGTTTGCTGCAATATTTATCCAAGCATAAAGTGAAGGGAGTATCGCAACACCGACAGCAAGAATAATTGCCATAGGATTAGTAAAAATTTTCTTAACATCGCGCTTAAATATACTAAAAATGGTTTTCATCAGTCATCTTCCTCCTCAACAAGTAAGTCATCGCGTTCAATGAAAATATCGTATTCTCCGTATTCAAGTTCATCCTCATTATTAAGATAGGGGATAACCTTATCCGCAATAAGGTATTTGAAGTAATCAAGAAGAATGAAAACGAATACAAGGACAAATATCATAATAACCCAGGGAATAAGCGTGTTCATTATATCGCCGTTGTTGTATCCGATAATAAAGCAAATTATTGTATAAATAACAAATAAAACAGCAACAATAATTTTTGCGTTTTTCAGGTACTTACATCCCTTTTCATAGTTTTTGATAATTTTGTCTCTTATGAATGAATATTTTTTCGCTAATTTTTCATTTCTGTCCAAACAAATCACCTCGCATAAAACAACAGTAAAATTTTATCATATACAATACAATATTTCAATATAAAACCTAAATTTTAATACATTATATATGAAATATTTACTACAATATGCAATTATATTACTAAATATTGATTTAATTTCGAATTTGGAATAATAAATTGATATTTTCAATTACAATATATTTGATTATCAAATTAAGGTGGGTTTATATGCAAAGCAAAAGACTTTATTCTTTGGATTTTTTGAAATTTATCGCATCTTTGCTGATTGTCTTGCACAATTATCAAGGATATTCACTTGAAAGTTGCGGAATACCCAATATAGATGTACTAAAATATATAGTCGAGTTTTTCTTTTTACTTTCAGGATTTTTCGCTTTTGACTATATCGAAAAGATTATGAGAGGAACTGTAAACTTAAAGCAGTTTTTCTCTCGCAAGGCAAAAAGACTTTTGCCACTTCTTTTTGTATCTATAATCGGCTATAATATAGCAATATCTTTGTATTATACTTATATTAAGCCGAAAAATTTTAAAATTGATTTTTGGAACTCAGTTTTAACATCATTGGGTATCTCAAACGGTTGGATTTTCCCTGATAATGATGTTTATATCAACGGACCGACTTGGTATATCGCCGTATTGCTTTTGTGTCTTGTAGTCTTTTATATTTTAACATATATTGCAAAGCGATTGAAAATAACTCCTTTCTATTTTTACTGTGCAGTTGTTCTCATCGGTATTGCTTTTGTAGAGCAAGATTTAGACAAAGTATTTTTATTCGAGCGTTCTTGCAGAGGATACTATTCATTCTTTTTCGGTGTAATACTCGGTTACCTGATAAAGAACAGAAAGCCAACTAAACTGCTTTATATTTTAAGCACCATTTCGATTATAGGCTCTTCTTTACTTTATATATTTAATTACACGAAAGGAAATACAGTTTACTTCCTTACTTTCTTTACTTTTGCACCACTGATTATTCTTTTTACAAGCGAACCGATAGTAAAACTTTTTGATCACTCTATATTCGGTACGCTCGGCGGAATTTCGTTTGATATCTATGTATGGCAACAACCTGTATTCTATACATTTTGGTCAATTCTGGTAATGACCGGAAGTGATTTTGACTATAAATCAGTAAAAGGAATGATTCTTGGATTCATTTTGGCTGTTGCTTTTGGTATTATTTCCTACTTCCTTATCGAAAAACCTCTAAACAAACTTGTTGATAAATTCAGCGGTAGAAATCTTCTCGCAACTCCAAGATGCGAAATTGCTGAAATTCCTAATAAAAAAGCTGAAAAATCAAAAAGAAGATACAAATAAACTAAACGGGTAAGCGTTTTGCTTACCCGTCGTTTTTATATATTGAAGTTTGTTACCGTTTCGAGAAGTTGCGGAATTCTTTCTTTGCAAAGAGTGTAGGAAGGATGGTCTGTATTGCCTCTGCGCGCGTAATGACGCATCAAGCGGATATATGATAAAAGTCTAATCTTATCTTCAACAGATTTGATATAATTTTCATTATTACTGTTAAGATAAACAGGTAAAAACTTTTTCCAGAATAGAACAGCAGTTTCATAGGGAAGCTTTAAGAAATTTTCTACCATAGTTTTATCAGCTTCACCAAAGCCGACATAAGTTATATAAATGTTTGCAAGTTCAAATATCGGATTGCCTCTTGATAAAGTATCCATATCAATGAGCAAAGTTTCGCCGTTTTGCATCATAACATTATTGGTATGATAATCACAATGGAGCATATTAAGTGTATTAGGCACTTTGTCAATCATGTCATAAAGTTTGTTGTACTGTTCTTCTGTGATATGTTCCTTTATCTCATCAAGCCAATTGAAAATAAACGGTTTTATATCAGGCATATCATCTTTTGATACAATAGTTGTATGTATGTTTTTCAATAAATCCGCAAAAGATTTAATATATTCATCTAAGTTATCAGGATTTTCTCTTATAAGCTGAGTATATGATTTTGCGTCAAGCAATTCAAAAACCGAGCCGTAGGAATCTCCGACTTTGACAACATCATACGATATTGCGGTAGGAATACCGAGTATAAAGGCGCGACGAGCAAGGTCTCTCTCTTTATGAATCATCGGGAGGCAGTCGGCGTTTTTATACACTTTTATAATAGTTTCGCAATCGAGACGATATACAGTTCCTTTTGCACCTGTACCGATAATTTCACATCCGTCTACAGAATATCTGCGATATGCTTTTTCGATTTTCAACATCTCAGAAAAGCCGGTATTTACAAAAATCGTATATACTTCGGGATTGGCGTTAATGATTTTTAAGTCTGAAAGTGACTTTCTTAATCTCAAAATTACTCTGAGTCCTGCTGATGAGATATAGTCAAGTTTGTCAAAATCGAGTACAACGCTTTTAGATGGATTTGCAGCCATTTGCTCTTTAATTGAAGTTTCAACAGTGTCTGCGTTATTTGTATCAATTACGCCTTCTATGAAAATTGTCAATATATCATTTTCAAGTTTTGAAGTAACATTAGTCATTGTTATTTTCCTCCTTACTGTTGAAAACATAGTAGACAAGGGATTTTAGTTCTTGATATGCGGGATATTCGGAAAGTTCTGTGAGATTATTAAGAACTGATTCATAGTACCATCTTTGTTCGCTTTTATCTTTTTGATGAAAATTATTCCAAACTGCATCTCCGATTTGTGCATAAACTGCTGCAATAGAACGCATATTTGAGAGTTTATCTGCAAGCCAAATTATCTTTGCACCTTTATCAGAAATTTTTGCTAAATCGTTAAGAGATTCAAGTTTGCGAATTTTCCAGGTTTGTGAAGAGGGAAGGTCTTTCCTTTTGTTTTCGGTTTCACAAGAAACAAGCATTGCGACATAAGAATTAAATTCTTTTTCAATATATTCTAAAGAAATATTAGCATCCTCAACAACATCGTGTAGCAGTGCCGCACACAAGACATCTAAATTATCAGTCATTCGTGATGCGATAGCTGCAACTTCAACAGGATGAAGTATGTAGGGTGTATTTGATGACTTTCTTGTGGAACCTTGATGCGCTGTTACAGCTAGGTCCATTGCTTTGTCAAAGAGTTCCAAAATATTTTCCTCCGTGGATAATGTATTCTTGTATTTACTCGAAAGTTATGATATATTATATCATAGTCTTTTAAATTACACAATATTTTTTATAATATTTTTACTGTAGCGCTCGGAGGTACTTATGGGCATATATAGCGAAGAAATTAATAAGAGAAGAACATTTGCCATTATCTCTCACCCCGATGCGGGTAAGACAACTTTGACAGAAAAATTGTTGCTTTACGGTGGAGCAATAAATCTTGCAGGCTCTGTAAAAGGCAAAAAAACATCCAAACATGCTGTTTCCGACTGGATGGAAATTGAAAAACAAAGAGGTATTTCGGTTACTTCATCGGTTTTGCAATTCAAATATAACGGTTATTGTATAAATATTCTTGATACACCGGGACACCAGGATTTTTCGGAAGATACCTACAGAACACTTATGGCTGCTGATGCGGCAGTTATGGTAATTGACGGTTCAAAAGGCGTAGAAAATCAGACAATAAAGCTTTTCAAAGTCTGTGTAATGCGTCACATTCCGATAATCACATTTATTAATAAGATGGACCGCGATTCAAAAAATCCATTTGATTTACTAGAAGATATCGAGAATGTCCTCGGAATAAATACCTGTCCTATGAACTGGCCTATCGGTTCAGGTAAAGAATTCATGGGAGTTTACGATAGGAAAGAAGAGAAAATTGTATGCTTTACAGCAAACAACGGACAAAAAGAAGTAGAAAAAGAGGAGTTGTTACTTACTGACCCTGATTTAGACTCAAAACTTATGTACGGTCAGCGCGACAGACTGTTGGAAGATATAGAACTTTTGGACGGGGCCGGAAACGAATTTGATTTAGATTTAGTAAGAAAAGGTGAATTGACTCCTGTGTTCTTTGGCTCCGCTTTGACTAATTTCGGAGTCGAAATCTTCCTAAAAGAGTTTTTAAATCTTACTTCTAAGCCTCTCGCAAGAGAAGCGGGAGACACAATAATCGAGCCCGATTCTGACTTTTTCTCTGCATTTGTATTTAAAATTCAGGCAAATATGAACAAGGCTCACAGAGACAGAGTAGCTTTTATGCGAATCTGCTCGGGTAAGTTTGATAAGAATATGGAAGTCTACCATGTTCAGGCTGACAGAAAAATGAAACTTTCTCAACCACAGCAGATTATGGCGCAGGAAAGAGAAATCGTAGATGAAGCCTACGCGGGAGATATAATAGGTGTTTTTGACCCCGGTATTTTCTCAATTGGCGATACCATAGTCACCCCGGGGCAGAAATTCAAATTCAAGGGAATACCTACTTTTGCACCCGAACATTTTGCACTGATTAGACAAAAAGACACAATGAAGCGTAAACAATTTATCAAAGGTATGAATGAAATTGCGCAGGAAGGTGCAATTCAAATTTTCCATGAGCCCGAATCGGGCATGGAAGAAGTTTATGTCGGAGTTGTCGGTGTGTTGCAGTTTGATGTTTTGAAATACAGGCTTGAAAATGAATATAATGTCGAAATCATTATGAACACTTTGCCGTATCAGTATGTAAGATGGATTGATTCCGATAGCGATTATAAAACTCTCGATTTGGCATCGGACACAAAAGTTGTTCAGGATTTTAAGGGTAATAACTTACTGTTATTTAGAAGTGATTGGAGTATCAACTGGGCACTTGAACACAACAAAGAATTAAGACTTCGCGAATTTGACGAAAACTTATAAAATAGGACTTGCAAATTTAAACCACCTTTTGAATATCTATTTCAAGAGGTGGTTTTTTGTTTGAACTTATAGCATATTTATCTAAGTATCTGTTTTTCTTTGTTCTTCATATTTGCAAAAGTGATACTTTTCCAAAACCGTTAACAAAGGCAGAAGAAGAGAAATATTTGAAACTTGCAAGTGAAGGTGATATAAAAGCAAGAAATATTTTAGTAGAACATAATCTTCGATTAGTAGCTCACATTATAAAGAAATACTATATTAATTCAGAAGACCAGGACGACCTCGTTTCTATCGGTACAATTGGACTTATTAAAGCAATTAATACTTTTGATATAGATAAAAATATAAAACTTTCAAGTTATGCTTCTCGATGCATTGAAAATGAAATACTGATGCATTTTAGAAATAACAAGAAGTCCTCGCAAGATGTTTCGCTAAATGAAACAATAGACACAGATAAAGAAGGTAACCCGTTAACTTTGATGGATATTCTTTCTGTTGATGACAATATTCTTGATACCATTGATACAAAAGTGAATTTAGAAAAGCTTTCACGATATATGGATGAAGTTCTTACAGAAAGAGAAAAAGAAATAATAATCTATAGATACGGTTTATTTGGTAAAAAACGACTTACTCAAAGAGAAATTGCAAAAAAACTATCTATTTCAAGGTCATACATTTCAAGAATAGAAAAGAAAGCAATAAAAAATTTAAGAAAGAGATATGAAAGGTCATAAATCATATTGCCTGTATAATACAGGCAATTTTTTGTTATATTTTTGTCCAAGCATTCATATATGTTAGTAAAGGAAGGCTAAATATGGATGAATTAGAGAATAAGTTTATTAATTTACGTTGCATTTTATCCGATAGAACAAATGAAATGTTAAGAAAATTATC
Source organism: Candidatus Ruminococcus equi (assembly GCA_018065465.1). Lineage (GTDB taxonomy): Bacteria > Bacillota > Clostridia > Oscillospirales > Acutalibacteraceae > Ruminococcoides > Ruminococcoides equi. The sequence goes on along the minus strand of JAGHTC010000018.1, from coordinate 6,543 downwards.
AAAAGAACAAATAAAAAATGCACAGGAAATCATTTTAAGGACAAACAGACCTGTGTCGGTATATTGTGCTAATGAGCAGTTATTCTTCACTGAAAACGGTTGTGTAGTGAACAAAATAACTGACCAAGAAATGTTTATATGTACTAAAAATGAAATATTCGAGATTTTTCATAATATCTGCAATTATTCTGTATATTCCCGTCAGGATGAAATCAACAGCGGATATATTACGATAAAAGGCGGCCATAGAGCAGGAATATGCGGAACAGCTGTAACAAATGGCAAAAGCATAGTAAACATCAAGGATATTTCGACAATAAATATTCGTATCTCAAGAGAAATTAAAGGTTGTTCAAAAACACTGTTAAGCACGGTTAATCCGGAAAGAGGGATTCTTATCTGCGGCCCGCCTTCAAGCGGAAAAACAACTTTAATAAGAGATATGGCACGTTCGATTTCATACCAATATAAAACAAGCCTGATTGATGAAAGAAATGAAATTTCCGCTACGGTAAACGGAATAGCTCAAAATGATATCGGACTTTGCGATGTTTATGAAAATTACAAAAAGTCTGTTGCAATTGAGCACGCTGTAAGAACAATGTCTCCGAGAGTTATCGTTTGCGATGAACTGGGAAGTAATGATGATATAGAGTCAGTGAAAAACGCAGTAAACTGCGGTGTTTCTTTTATTGCAACAGTACATTGTAATTCCGAAAAAGACTTAGTAATGAGAGAAAATCTTAGAAATTTACTGAAAACTTATGCGTTTAGTAAAATCGTTTTCCTTGAGCCAAGAGAAAAAGTCGGAGAAATAAAAAAGATTATGAATATAAGTGAGGTTGAATTTTGATAAAACTACTGGGATGCGTTTTACTCGTTTTCTGTTCTACGATACTGGGTAACAGATTTTCGAGAAAACTCAGCAAAAGAAAAGAAATACTGCAAAACTTTGTAAATCTTCTTGACAATGCCTATACAAAAATTGAATATTCTTCAAATAATCTTGCTGATATATTTAATGACAGTTTTCTTGAGTTCAGTTTTAAGGATAATGAGCCGTTCTCATCACAATGGAAAACAATGCTGAAAGGATACCAAAATATTCTAAGTAGTAATGATATAAACTTGCTCATTGATTTTTCGAACGAAATAGGAAAAACTGACACAAACGGAGAGATAAGCAACATATTGCTATATCAGGGATTACTTAAAGAAAACATTGAATCTGCAAAAGATGATATAGAAAAGAAGTCAAGATTATATACTCTTCTCGGTTTCAGTATAGGAATGACATTGGCAATAATTCTCATATAAGGACGGTAATATTATGGATGTTGATATGATATTTAAAATTGCGGCAATAGGCATTATTGTAGCAATACTAAACCAACTATTGATACGTAGCGGTAGGGAAGACCAGGCACTTTTAACTACTATAGCCGGCTTGATTGTTGCACTAATGATGATAATTACGCAGATTAGCGATTTGTTTTCAACAATCAAAACAACATTCGGACTATGAGTAAAGAGATATTTGCAATCTGTTGTGTAGCAATAGTCACAGCAGTTCTTGCCTTAACAATAAAAAGATATAACAGTGAAATAGCACTTCTTATCTCAATAGGCGGAGCAATTCTTATATTGTTTTCTGTTATTGACTGCATTTTGTCATCTGTAAATCAAGTTAACGAAATTCTCGCAAAAAGTCAGATATCATCGGAATATATAGAGATTTTACTAAAAGTATTGGGCATTTGCTTTTTGACAGAATTCACTTGCGATTGCACAAAAGAAGCGGGAATGGATGTATTGACAGGTAACATATCTCTTGCAGGAAAAATCATTGTACTGATGACATCTTTACCACTGTTTACACAAGTGTTGAATACCGTTGTGTCGTTAGTTTCGGGTACATAGTATGAAAAGTATCATAATAACTTTATTTATCATATCAATATTATTTTTGCTTTGTGTTCCTTGTAACGCAGAAGTTGTGGATGAATTCAAAGGCGACATAGACAGTCTAATAAATTCATTGTCGGACGAAGTTAAAGAAGATTTAGAATCTTTGTCTGTTGATGATGCGGATTTATCTCAACTTAACAATATAAATAGTGAATCGGTAATAAACCTTATACTTGAAAAAATCAGAGAAAACGCAGTAGCACCTTTTACTTCCTGCTCTTGTGTAATAGCAATAATTTTGTTGTATGCAATACTCGATAGTTACAAAAGTTCATTAAGACAAACTTCTATGCAGGAGGTTATGTCACTTGTGTCAACTTTGTGCATAACAGCTGTTTTGATAGTGCCTGTAATCAATTTGATAGATTATTCTATAGCCACAATAAGAGAAGCGTCAGATTTTATGATATTGTATGTCCCAATTATGATAGGAATACTTGCTTTTTCAGGCAAAACTATCAGTTCTGCAGGATACTACACTATGATTTTATCATCTTGCCAAATAGTGTCGCAGTTATCTTCAAAGTTTATTGCACCACTACTCAATGTGTTTTTGGGATTTTCTGTTTCTTCTTCAATCACGGATAAAGTGAATTTACAGGGATTTTGTGATATGTTTTCAAAAGTTATTAAGTGGCTGATAGCTTTTATTATGACTGTTTTTTCAGCAATGCTTACTATTCGTTCTATGATAACAACGGCGTATGATTCAGTAACAGCAAGAGCGGTAAGATTTACTTTGTCATCGTTTATACCTATTGTGGGCACTGCAATATCTGAAGCGTATAAGACAATTCAAGGAAGTATAAACCTTTTGCGTAGCGGTGTAGGAGTATTTGTTATTCTTGCAATACTAATAGTTTTCTTGCCATCAGTTATACGGTGTCTAATGTGGCTAATGTCAATAAATCTTTGCAAGGCTATTGCACAAACTGTAGGTGTTACTACTCCTTGCAATTTGCTTTCATCAGTTTCGTCGGTTATATCAACTATATTTGCAATAATCATCTGTATTTCCTCTATATTTGTTATTTCTACAGCAATTTTAATAACAGTTGGTGGCAGTAATGGATAGTCTTAAAACCTGTGCAACTATTATTTGCATATGCTGTGTCGCGTGTTCTATTGTCAGCCTGATTATCCCGACAGGAAGAATGAAAAAAACAGTTAGTCTTGTACTGGGGCTTTTTCTTATATGCAGTGCAATTATTCCGATAAAAGGACTTGTTGACAGTTTTAATCCCGATATAGAGATTGAAAACAGTTTAGAAATAGAAACAAAGTACAACGAAGAAGATTATCAAAAAGCAGTATTAAAACAAACTGCCGATAACCTTGTAAAAGTTGCAGATAATCTACTGAAAAATGAAGGTGTCACAGCATCAAATATTAAAATTTCTTTGAAAGTTAATGAAGAAAATAGCATATATATAAACCGTATCATCATATACATTACAAAGATTGATAAAGAAAATGCAGACAAGATAAAAGAAATTATATTCAAGAATATGTCAAAAGAACCGGAGATTATTGTATATGAAAATCAACAAAATCAAGTCGTTACTGGATAATGAAAAAGTTTTCAAAATTACAGTAGGTGTACTCATTTCGATAGTAGTGATTATTTTTCTATCTTCTTACGTGGATTTAGGTTCGATATTCAGTAAGAATATTACTTCAGAAGAATATTGCGAAGTGATTGAAAATAAATTATTACAGGTAGTATCACAAATAGATGGGGTAGGAGAGGCAAAAATTTTCCTTACTATGGATAATGGCGGAGAAAATGTATATCTGAACAATTCGGATACAAAGACAAAGTCGATAGAGCCGACAGTACGCGGAGTTGTTGTTGTCTGTGACGGCGGTGATGATGCAAATGTTGTCAGCAGGGTATTAAGTGCAGTTACGAAATCTCTTGATATTTCGTCAAATAAAGTATGTGTTACAAAATTATCAAAACAAACGGAGGAATAACTAATGAAAATTCAAAAAAGACATATTATACTTGCTGCTTTAGTTCTTGCACTCGGTGTTGCAGTATATCTCAACTGGCAGTTTGACGGCTCATCATCACTTGTTAAGGAAACATCAAAAAATCTTGGTGAAGCGACCTATGTCAACGCCGATGCCAAGGCGACAGCAGACGAAAAGAAGTCCGAAGTTCTTAACAATACTATTAGTACAGAAGACGATTATTTTTTAACTGCTGAAACAGAGCGTAGTCAGGCACAAGATAAAGCAATAGATACAGCAAAAGAAGCTGTTTTGTCTGCTGAATCGGATAATGAAATAAAAAAAGAAGCAGTAACCTCTCTTGAAAAACTTGAAAATATGATTGTAGCACAATCAAATATCGAGAATATATTAAAAGCAAAAGGCTTTACAAAATGTCTTTGCTTTATTTCAGAAAACAATTGTTCAATAGCGGTATATAAAAAAGATATGAAAGAAGATTCACCGCTTATTATAAAAGACGCTGTATTATCTCAGTATCCGATTGAATTTAATAACATAACAATAGTTGAAGTATAAAAAATGCTCTGTCAGTTTTTGACAGAGCATAATTTTTATTTTTGATTAATTTTATTATAACTTTCTTCATCAACCAAAATCATAGCGCAACGGGCAGGAATTTGCATATTCTCTTCATAATCTCCTAGAGAGGTGAGTCCCGCTTTTTTAGAATCAGCAATAATTTTCCACTTTTTCGGTAGTTCAAATTGTGATTTTATTTCAATTGGAGCGGGTGTGTCGCTGTTATTAACAATTAGGGAGAAGTATTTGAATTCATTTTCTTTGTCGTTAACACCGGTTATTGAGATAATTCTGCCGTTGTAGACAATATAAGTGTCATTTACAGCTTTTGTAGTGCTGTCACGAAGGGGTGAAAAGGCTCTTCTGATTTTAATAAGACCTTTATAATATTCAAGTAAACCTTCATAAGCAACTGTTCTGCACCAATCAATGGAATTAACATTATCAGGCGACCTGTAGGAATTATGGTCACCGAGTTTTGTTCTTGCGAATTCTTCACCGGCGAGAATAAACGGCATACCGAGAGAAATAAGTACTAATGCGGCAGAAAGCTTGTTTTGAGAAAGATACAGTTCATCTGTTGTAAAGTAATCGTTACACCAATTTGATTTTAAAATCTTATCCCAAAGTGTAAGATTATCATGGGCAGAAGCGTAGGTAACACATTGTGACGGAGCATTTGCCCAGTTGCCGAAAGTGGTAGAAGATGCACCCATAGAGCCTGCGATAATATTATAAGCGCTGTGTGTTGAGCCTTGGATATATCCTTTTGAGTCATCGTCATTTCTGCCCTTGATGCCATGGCGCATATCATCATTAAACATACCGATTCTGTCAGAGAGTTTCTTTGCATTTGCTTTGTTACAGCAATCTTCACCGGAAATACCGTTTTCAGCATCGTTTGCAGTCCACGGCTCACCGTACATCAATATTCTTTTATCTATCTTATCGAGTTCTTCTCGGATGATATTCATTGTTTCGATATCGTGACAGCACATAAGGTCAAACCTGAATCCGTCTATATGATATTCCTCTGCCCAGTATTTGAGAGAATCTATCATAAATTTACGAAACATTACTTTATCGCTTGCTGTAACATTTCCGCAGCCCGAACTATTAAGATATCTTCCGTCTTGCATACGGAAATAATATCCGGGTACAGTTTTTTCAAAAGGCGAGTCAGCAGTTGAATAAACGTGGTTATATACAACGTCCATAATAACGCCGATACCGTTTTTGTGGAGTGATTTAACCATTTCTTTGAATTCTCTGATTCTGACTTCACCGTGATATGGGTCTGATGAATATGAGCCTTCGGGAACATTATAGTTTACAGGGTCATATCCCCAATTATATTCTACACCTGTTACTTCGTTAATAGAGCCAAAGTCAAAAACAGGGTTGAGTTGAACATGAGTAATGCCAAGAGTTTTTAAATAATTCATGCAGGTTGGATAGTTTGAACAAGGGATAACAGTATCTTCCTCGGTAAATGCAAGATATGTTCCGCGATTAACTTTGCTGACGCCTGATGAATCAGATGAAGAAAAGTCTCTGACATGGACTTCCCATACGATAGCGTCGGTAGGTTTATCTACAAAAATATGTTTGTCGTCTTCCCAGCCTTGTGGATTTGTTTCATTAAAATCAAGTACCATAGAGCGTGCGGAATTAACGCCGACAGCCTTTGAGTAAACATCGTTGGTTTCATTAACGCCTTTTTCTGTCTGTACGACATAGGTATAGAAAGTTTTGTTAAGGTCACCTTTTACTGTTAGCGACCATACACCTGTCTGTGGGTCAAATAACATTTGTTTTATTCCCAAAACTGTAGCATCTTTTTCGTAGAAAGAACCGGTTGAATAAAGTTTTAGTAAAACTTGTTTAGCAGACGGAGCCCAAACTTTAAAAGTAGTAGAATCTTTTGAATAAGTATATCCCAAATCATTACCATCATAAGTAGGGTAGAGTTCAGGTTTATTTGAATAATATGCAATAGTGCTCATAATACACCTCATTTCAAGCACAGTAATACTA
>JAGHTC010000087.1 GCA_018065465.1 Candidatus Ruminococcus equi | reverse complement strand
GTATTACTCCTTTTTATTTTTTACCGGATAGCAGTTATAATATCCGGCATCAAAATCTTCCTTTGGCACGGGGATTTCATATCCCTCAAAGTAAAAAATATAACTTCCGTCTTCCTGCTCGACAAGATAGGAATTTGTTTCATCGGATATTACCGCATCCGGTTCCTCCTCTGCATACTGTTCCTCTGATAAGTTATAAACCGGTTGCCAGATAACAAGATAAGACGAAGCGAAAACTGCAGCAAAGAGGACAAGAACAAGAAAATTTACTACCCTTTGTTTTCTTCTGTTCGGAGGGGTAAGAAGCAGGTTTTCGATACGGTCTTTTGTAAGATTTTTCTTTTTTATTTTTATAAAACCCGAAGCGACAACATAGGGCGTTTTCTGCTCTTTTTCTTTCAGCCTTTTCAGCGAATCCAAAATTGCTTCGCAGTAGTCGGCTTGTTCTTCTTCGCCCAAATACCCTGCAACGCACATATCGCATTTGAGTTCAAGCGTGGTATCTAAATCTTTTTTCAAAAGGTAGGCAAACGGATTCCAAAAGAAAAGACAACAGTAGATATGTACAAGCAACTTTATCCGTAAATCGTTATTTTTCAGGTGAGTACATTCGTGAAGCAAGATATAGTATAATTCTTTTTCGGAATAATCATAATTCGGCAGAAGAATTATGTTCTTCCTCACCCCTACTACCATAGCAACAGAAACGGCATCGGTTTTGATAAGTTCTATATTTCTTTCTTTTTTGAAAACGCTCTTTTTTACCTTTTCGAGAACGGCTCTCTCTTCTTTTGTTGAATAGTCTTTCAGCCCTGAAATTTTATTCATAAATTTCTTTTGCTTTACGGCAAAAATGACGATAAGCACAATTGACACAAACAGCCAGACAATCAGCAATATTGTAGTTACATAAAGCGGTAAGGACGAAGTAAGTTCACTGCGGTTTTCGAGTACATTCATTATCTTTGCCAAGACTATTTTATCCTCTATTAAAATATGTCCTTTTATTTCTATCGGCAAAAACATTCGTGCAATACTCAAAACATACAAAGCCACAACAAACCACGCCCCGAAGGTGCGGGCAAAGTATTTGTTTTTTCTCAAAAAATAGGCTATTACAATCATAATACTGCTTGTGATTACTGCCATCAAAAATGAGTAAAACGAAAACAATGTAAATATTTCGTAAAAATTAGTAGTCACTCTCATAAATATTCCCTCTATCCGATTTACGAAATCAACCTTTGAGTTCTTTTTTCTTCTCTTTTATCAGGTGTTCAAGTTCAAAAATCGCCTTTTCGTCATCCGACACACAGTCGATAAACGCTGAGAAAAGTTCGGGCATCTTGCTTGACGACAACTCGTTTCCGAACAACTCTTTGAGGAAATATTCTTCTTTGCTTACGGTGGGGACAAACTTGCGGGCGTAGTTTCTCGACACATGTTCCACTCCGCTGACTTTGATAAGCCCTTTCTTTAACAGCGAATTTATCATTACATGGATATAACTGTCTTTGAAAGTTTTGTCCTTGCATTTTTCAACAATCTGTATCGTTGTCAAGCCCTCATTTGATTTCCATAAAAGTTCCATTACCTGTCTTTCGCTTTTTGTTAACATAATTTTTCCTCCTTGTATAAACCTTTCTGTTTTTACTATTATATAT
>JAGHTC010000068.1 GCA_018065465.1 Candidatus Ruminococcus equi | reverse complement strand
ATTCAGAGGTGATATTTTATTATAGATTAATCTTTATAGTTCATCAATTAAATGAGCTAAATATTTTTGTATTTGTGTTGCATCAACAATGCTTACCTTATCACCAGTAATAGCAGCCGCCTTTAAGTCGATTTCGTCTTCATCAATTAAGTGTGCAAGATATTTTTGAATTGTAGTAGCATCAATTATATTTACAACTCCATCTTTGTTTGCATCGCCTAAAATAAATGTAGGTTTAAATTCCGTCGTTGGCTCAGTTGTTGGTTCTGTTGTTGGTTCTGTTGTTGGTTCTGTTGTTGGCTCGGTATTAATTATTTCATTTTCAATTGTAAAAGTAATAGTATTACTATTAAAACAATCAAAATAATTTTTAACCTCTACATACGCTTCGTATACACCGTTCGGAAGAGAGATTGTGGTTTCTTCACCTATTTTTTCAATAATTGTAAATATTTCATTATCTTGAATGGATTTTTTAAAAATTTTTAATGTATAAGATGATGCTCCATAAACATTATTCCTGATAACTGTTACTTTGTTATCATTATTTTTAATACTATATGAAATCTTAGGAGCTTTTAACTTACATTCTTCTCCTTTATAAATAGAAAATATTTGAGCATCCGAACCATCATAATTACTTGCTTGCAAGTTGGCTCCATAAACCAAATTTGCATTCGCTATATTAAAGAATTTTCCAGACTCTTTCGATTGTATTGCATATCCTCCTGCTCTTTTATAAATATACCAATTTTGTGCATTAGTATTATTAGAAGCGCAAGTTCCAATATTTGTACCATTTTCATGAGAGGCATTATACAAATCAACACATTTTCCATCATAACAAGATTTTATTATATATGAGCCATCTGCTTGTCTATTAAACAACCATAATTGGTTAGATTTATTTGTTTCTTTTTGCAAGGCTATATTTCCAGTTGATTCATTTTCTAATGTTATCCAAGATTTACTATTAAGTATAGGAGCAGTAAAAGTTGTACCTATGTTTTCTGCAAATTCATTATTCCCACTAAATGTCCATATTTGAAACTTTTGAGCACTTGAACCATTTTGAGTCCACATTTGAACATTAGTGCCTTCTAATGAAGAATTGTCAGTAACATTCAAAGCACATGGGGAGCATTTAGGTTTTAGTATATATTGACCACTACTTCCGTATATATACCAACGTTGAGCATCACTATCATTACTTCCACATACGCCAACATTTGCACCGTCTTTTGAAGAAAAATTATTCACATCAAGTGCCATTCCATTTGCTGTACTAATTATTTTATAACTTCCGTCAGCCTGACGTTCAAACCGCCATAATTGATCAGCACAGTGATTTGACTTCTCTCTTCTAATTACTACATTACAGTCTGATTCAACAGTTAAATGTTTCCATAATTCAGTATTTATAATATAAGCATTAAAGTTTGAACCAACATTTGTTGGAGATGGTTTATTGTCAAACTTCCAAATTTGAAACTTTTGAGAAACTGAATCTATTTGAGTAAACATTTGAACATTAGTGCCGTCAGCGGAATAACCACCGGTAACATCTAAAATGCAATTTGTACATTTAGCTTTTAATATGTATTGTCCACTACTTCCGTATATAAACCACCGTTGAGCATCACTATCATTACTACTACATAAAGCAACATTCGCACCAGATTGTGAAGAAGCACCATTTACATCAAGTACCATTCCATTTGCAATGCTTATAATTTTATAACTACCATCAGACTGTCTTACAAAACGCCAAACTTGATCTGCACAATAACCTGGTTTTTCTTTTTTTATTACAACATTATAATCTGTTTCTATCGATAAATGCTTCCATATTGCTGTATTAATTATAAAAGCACAGAAATCTGTACCTAAATCAACAGCTTGAGGACCTGAAGGTGCTAAATGAATGTATCCTATAATTCCGCTAGTTGATCTCCAACCTTCATGATATCCATTAGATGTACCTCTATACCCGCCTTCCTTTACATATATATTACTACCCGATACATCTGTTACAAAACAAACATGTCCATAATATCCAGATCCGTCAACAGCAATTGAATTAGCTGATGGCGTATAATCACAGTTATAGCCCGCATATATTGCACTGTCAAACCAACTTCGTGCATTTCCCCACGCTGGTAAAGAAACACCACAATTATCATAAGCAAGCTGCCAAGCCCACCAAGTACAATTTGCCCAATTGCCGTCATAATCAGTAGCATAATAATCATACGGATTACCAGATTTTGCGATATCAACCTCTTTAGCTCCAGAACTAATAGGAACAACAGCAAATACACTAAATATTATAACTAAACATAAAACAATACTGATTATCTTCTTCATATGGTTTACCCCCTTCATATTTACACCATAGCCTGTCAATTGCTTTTCTGCTTTCATTTTTTCTCCTCCAAAAATAGAATAAAAAAACGCACAACCGAAGTTGTGCGTCAAAAAACACATAACTCACAATTGTCGCCAAACAATGAAAAGCCAATCACCTTGAATAATCAAAAAAGGGATAGCAAAATAATAGCATGTGTTTTTATGTAAAATAAAAACACTACCCCAAAGACTTTCGATAATCCAATGAGAGTTATTTTTTACTTTTCTTTGTTGGCACTTTCACCTTAACATATTTTTTCTTGATTTTCAATAGAATTCACAAATAATCAAAGAAAAATTGTTATAGATGAGTTACGCATTAACACAGATGACCAATAATATACCTAATATTTATTTTAAGTAGGAACGGAGTTTTTCGTAGTATTCGACGACCTTGAAACGGAAGGTGAAATCTTTTGCCGTTACGACATTATACTCGTTTTTTGACAAGTCTTCTTTCATTTTGCTGTCTGTTGCAGTACCGACACAAAGGGACGGATACATCACGCACCACCAGTTGTGCCCCTGCCCTTTTCCCAAGGTTATCTCTAAGGCATCGTAGTAGCCTGCCGGCATAGTAAAATTGTCATAATACCTTGTGTTAAAATATATATTTTTCACTTCGGCTTTTGCTTTGTAAGGTATGTTATTTTGCTTTAGTTCTTCGTTTGCCGTTTGTTCAATATACGCCAAATTTTCGTTTGTAATACGCTTTGCGTCTTCTTTTGTTCTTGCGTTGTCGTAAAGATATGAAACTTTCTCAATCACCTTGTCGCGGACTTGAAGTTTTATATTCTGGTCAAAGTCGGTATCAGAATTTGCGAGGATATGAAGTCGCAAAACATCTTTTTCAAGTTGCGAACAGATGCTTTGAAAAGGAAGCATAGAAAAAAGCACAGAAAGAGCAAAAACGCAAACCAAAATTTTCATAAATAATTTCATAAAAAAACCTGCCTTTACGAAAAGTATCGGCAGGATATATTTTTTTTATTCAATTTTGCATCCGACATCGGTGGGCTTGCAGACAAAGACATCATTATAATTCTCTTTCAGAATATTCATACAAGCATTTGCCTTTTTCTCGCTGTCAAAAATCCCGTACACAGCCGAGCCTGAGCCTGTCATAGAGCAACCCAAAGCTTTATTTTTAAGCATTTGCTTTTTGAGATTAACTATTTCGTCAAGTTGCAAAACTTCTTCAAACTCGTTGTAAAGGCAGGAGCAAAGTCCTCGTAAATCCCGCTTGTAGAGCATCCGTATAACTTCATCTGTATAGATAAAAGTCTTTTTTGGTCTGCTGTCACATTTGTCGTAGGCTTCTTTTGTGGAAATGCTTATTTCGGGTTTGCAGATAACTATGTAACATTTCGGCATAGATACAATTTTTTTCAAATCGGTTCCCGTGTTGGTCGCGTGAGCAGTTCCTCCCATAATACAAAACGGAACGTCCGCACCGAAAGAAGATGCTATTTCACACATCTGCTTTTGTGATAACCGAGTTGAACACAGTTTATTCAGTGCAAGAATAACACCGGCGCCGTCTGTTGAACCGCCCGCAAGCCCCGCACCAAAAGGAATGTTCTTTTCGATATCAATACTCACGCTGTGAGGTTCTGCTTCGGTATATTTGAAAAACGCATCGTACGCCTTATATGCAATGTTAGATTTATCAAGCGGGACACCGCTTTTTGTACAGGAAATTTTGACTTCATTTCCGACACCGATATCTTCAACCGTTACCGTATCATAAAGAGAAACGCTCTGCATTACCATAGAAACATCGTGGTAGCCGTCAGGGCGTTTGCCGATTATATCAAGTGAAAGATTTATTTTTGCCGGGGATAAGACCGATACTTTCATAAAGTTCTCCTTGTTTATGACATCTGTAAAGCGGGGGTTTTTGCGGTTTTTATCAAGTCGAGGCAGACGGCTGTCGCTATGCAGAAAAGTTCTCTTTCTTCTGTGAAAACCTCGATTTTATATGAATCAAATCCCCTGTGATACTCTGCACATACACCGCAGACAAGAGAGTTATCGAGGTCTACTATATCATAATTTTTCTGCATAATATCACCGCGAATACGCCAGCTGATATTTCGAAAAGACGCAGAAAGCCCCTTGCTGTTTTTAGTTACAAAAATGTTTATCAAATTACCGTTTGACCTTATTGTAAACGAGTTGAGAAGTCCGAGGTCAAAGTCTCTTATCTTTGCGACAATCTCATTACCCTTTAGAATATTTATCTTTTCGCCCGAGGTCGAGTGCTTGCCGACAATATCGTAACGCATATTCCCTTTGTCATCAAAGACAGAGTATCTCGAAAAAACATCGCTTACATTTCGTCTTAAATAAACAATCACAAATATCACCACGATTATTATTGACCGAAATATTTGAAACTTTCAAAAACAACAAGAGAGGAAAATTTTTCTGATTATATTTTTTGATTATACAAGCGTTTTTCGTATTCTTCGTTTAAAAATGGAAATCCCCTGTGAATGGTCCGGCTCATACTTACACAAGAAGCAACTGACATATCCCATAATCAGCCAGAAAAACAGCACGGTAAACGAAACGTCATAGAGCAACGCTTTCTCAAAAAGTGCATAAACAAGATAAGCACAAAGGAAAGAATACATACACGGTAAAATGCTTTCTTTAAGGTTTTCGTCTTTGAAAACATAGATGCTGATATGCTTTGCAAATCTTAATCCGAATATCGAGAAAATTACAAAGCCAACAATACCCGAACAGACAAGTATCATTGCATAGCCGTTATGGAAATCGGTAACATACTGCGCAAGTTCTTTTCCGTATAAATCGGAAAAAGCAATTCCGTTGTCAAATTTTTCTTCGCCGTAGTTATAGATATTTCCCTTGCCTATACCGAAAAGCGGAAAGTCGGAGAACAAAGATGCCGCTTGTCGCAAAAGTTTGAGCCTTCCTGAATCCAAATTCTTGTTTTCGTGTGTAAAAGTGATACGCGAAGTCGCGGCGAACATCTGCTGTTCGTTGTCGTCGTCATTGACTGTTTCAGTGATTACATCGGCTCTCTCCATAATTTCCGACATACCCGACTGGCATACAAAACGCACACAGAAAACCATACCGACAATAAACGCGCCCGCTAATGCACAGGCTATTATTTTGGTGACAATCTGCTTTTTCGAAAAAGTTCTTTCGGCGCCGAACATTTTGTATAAGACAAAAAAGATACAGTAGCATACCATCAGTACCAGCGCAGCATTTGAGTCGCACAAGAATAGCGACACTGCATTTATCGCAAGGCAAAATGCCAGCCAAATACGGCTGACTCTGTCTTTACCCGAAAGGGTAACAAAATCCTTTTTGCACAGCATATGACAGCAAAAGACAGCAACAACCGAAGTAAAGCCTAATATATTTGGGTTAGTATATAGCCCTGTAAATCGGTTTTCGTATACAATAAATTTTACCCACCAAAGTTCGAAACTGATACCCGCCATCAAAAATGCCAGACCGACAACACCGATAACAGTTGTGGCATACACAACGAAGCGACAAATCGAATACAGTTCTCGCCTGAAATTCAAATGTTTTTCGGTGTGTACCGAATAGAAAAGGAAAAAGCATATGGCGATATGCAGTTCTATCACAATGTTATAGAAGAAATTATCGTTAATATGTATAAATGCGGTAACAATAGTAAAAACCAAATATGCAAGCAACCATGCACCATATCTTGTTTTTTGGAAAGTATGCTTTTTTATTTCATTATATATGAGCAGGAAAACTGCCCAAATAAAAAGAAGAACAAGACCGACATAAGTAATGATTTGAACAAAAGAAACATTGCATAAAAACAGACAAATAATATAGCATCTTCTAAAGATAGAATTGTCTGTAAGAACTGCTTTTATCCTTTCCACAATCTCACTCCCTTTACGGTCTTGATACATTTACAGCATATTATCAGAAAACTTAAAACAGAACATCTTTCACGGTTTTGAACATTAAACCGGCGTCTTTTCTCAGCCCAAATTCCGAAAGATATTCAAGATTATACTCCATTTTTTTCGGTAAAATTTCTTCAACATATACCCTATCGACATCATTGATATTTGTTATTTCGCCGACTATTTTTTCCTCATCTTTGAACATGATTGACGCAAGTGATGTAACACCCGCAGGCAATAAAAGCGTTGCCATCATTTCATCTGAATACTTCGCAACATATTTCGCAACTTCCGGGCGCGTACCGACAAAACTCATTTTTCCCGAAATCACATGAAAAACCTGGGGCAATTCGTCAAGGCGATATTTCCTGATAAAATGTCCGACGGATGTTACTCTGTCATCGTTTTCGGTGGTAATCAGACTGCCTTTGTCGGAATCGACACGCATACTGCGAAATTTTAAAATCATAAATTTTTTGTTGTAGGTAGTAACTCTTTCCTGCCTGTAAAACACAGGTCCCTTTGAACTTGCCTTTACACAAACGGCTATAACAAGCATGGGTATCAGCAGGAGTATGAGCATTATTATCGACAAAACCAAATCGACTGCTCTTTTTACAAAAATACTTTTACGCTTTTTGTCAAGGATATCGTAGTATTTTTTTACAGAGTCGTTTTGAAATTCTATCGGAAGTTTTTCAAAAGGTAAAAGCATTACAGCCCTCCGAACAGGGAATTCTATATAATAAGTATAAAAACCCATATTATCTCATATTAGGGTTATTATACTACAAATATAAAAATTTTTCAACATTTATCGCAATTTTGAAAGACAATAAAAATTTCTGCAAATCAAGTGGAAAAATGTCGATGGAAATTTGTAATTAAAGGCTTGATTTTCTTGACTATTATGCCGTTACATTGTAAAATTATTATATAACAAATACGGAGGGCAATACTATGAATGACGAATATAAACCCGATTTGATTACTTTGACAGACGACGAAAACAACGAGCATATTTTTGAAATTCTCGATATCATCGAAAACGACAAGGGAACTTTCTACGCGCTTTCTCCCGTTTATGATGATGCTGACGAAATGCTCGAAGACTCGGGAGAATACTACATCATGGAAGTTATCGAAGAAGACGGTGAGCAGATGCTTGCTGAACTCGAAGACGAAAAACTTCTTGATCAACTGTCGGAAATTTTCGAACAGCATTTTGAAGAAATGTTTGAAGATGAAGAGGACGAAGAGTAATATCGGTATTCGCTCTGACGATATCGTGCCTCGTATGCCTACGCTGTACCTCAAATAACTCCTACTCGACTAACCATCCTACGGACTTTTTCAAAGTCCTTCGGACGGTCCCGTCTCGTCCGTCGTAATTTGAGGGCTTCGGCACTCGGCGCATAAATGTCCTGCTTAATTCGTGTATCGGCAACAAATAACCCTACAACCTTTAAATCGGGAGTTTTACTCCGTGTGCCGTGTGCAGACCTCCTCGTAAGAGACGAAGGGAGCCTGACGCACTCGGGTGGACACCCACCTGTCATTATGTAGGCAGGTTATCTTAATGCCGTTGCGGTTAAGCGGGATTTTTATGCGCCGAGTGCCGAAGCCCTCAAATTACGACAGGCGATCCATGAATTTTGGAGCAGACCGAAGGTCTGTGCAGAAATTCACGAGAGCAAGAGTTATTTCAAGAATAGCGAAGCGAAACGAGGCGTGATATCATTAGTACGCCGTGGGCAAAGCCCACAAGAAATTGAAAATTGATAATTAAGGGAAAAATCGCGAAGCGATTTTACTAAATACTAAAAATTAAATACTAGGTACTAAAAAAAAAAAAAAAAAGCGGTGGCGTATTAGGACACCGCTTTTTTACTAGTTTGAATAATAGTTTTGATTAAGAGAATGGGTTTTTGT
>JAGHTC010000030.1 GCA_018065465.1 Candidatus Ruminococcus equi | reverse complement strand
CATATATTGTTTATATATACAATAATTTTTGAAAAAATATTTTACCAAAAAATAAAAAATCTCCCCCAAAGCGAAACCGCCGAGGGGGAGAAAAAATTTTTAGTTTTCTGCCCTGTGTTTTATCATCTGGGCGGCAATACTTATCGCAATTTCGTTCGGTGTTTGTGCCATTATATGAAGTCCGATGGGATTTATTACCCTTTCTATATCACTTTTTGTATAGCCGTCGGACCTTAACTTTTCTTCTGTATACGCCCATTTGTGACGGCTGCCGATAAGCCCTATATAGGTTGCCTTTGTTGAAAGTGCAAACTCGAGTATCTCAAAATCTTTTTCGTGGCCTCGTGTCATAATAACGATGTAGTCGTTGTCGGTTACTTTTATTCTGTCTTTGACTTTCGAAAAGTCGGTTAATATCGTGCCGTGTACTCCGTCAAAAAGATTTTTGTCGGCAAATTTTTCTCTGTCTTCGACAACAATCGCGCGAAAATCTACTTTTGAAATAACGGGGACAAGAGCCTGTGATATATGCCCACCGCCGAAAATATAGACAAACCCACCGCTGACAAGCGGGTCTGCAAAGTATTTTTTGTTTATCAAAGTGGCATTGTTTTTGATATACGGCTTAATTTCGTTTTCACCGATTTTTGAAAAACTTACTCCGTTTTCTTTATCAAAAAGGAAGATTTTGCCTTTTTTGCCTTCACAGATTTCGGTAATGAGCCACAAGTTTTTTTCGCCCAAAAGGCTGTCATTTATCGCTTTTATTACAATTTTATCGTCGTTGTTATCGTGGGAGAAACAGCGAAAATATACTGTGACTTTTCCGCCGCAGACCATACCGCTGTCAAGCACTTCTTCACGGTTAAGTGAAAAAGTTTCTGTTTTCGATTCTTCGGTTTTCAGGAGTTCTTTTGCCGTGTTTATTGCGTTGAACTCAACAACCCCGCCACCGATTGTACCGAGCATTTCGCCGTCACCGTAGACGAGCATTTTTGCGCCCGCTTTTCGCGGAGTTGAGCCGAAACTTTCGATAATAGTGCACAAAACGGCATTTTTACCATTTTGCAAAAGTTCATATAATTTTGAAAAAAGTTCTTTCATACTACAAGTCCTTTACATCAATAACCGCTATGGTTATATGCTTTTTGTGCGGATAATAAAGCGGATATTTTTCGTCGTCGGTTTTTATGAGCAGTGACATAACATCTTCTTTTGTCGCCTTTGGAGTATCGGGATTTTTGTATAGTTCAAAAAAGCGAATTGCTTCATCTGCGTTTTCAAATGGCTGACCGAATTCGATTTCTGCCTGCTCTGCTTTATATCTTATCTTTTCTTTGTCGAGATACTCTGAAATTTTTGAAAATGAATTTCTGTTTTCACCTTGGTCGAGCGAAAATCCCGATTTTTTATCACTGCGTTTTACTATGATGATTTTGCCTTTGCAAAGTTTTTTTGACAGGGTGATGATTTCTTCAATATTACCGAAATAGTTGAATATCATCGCGGAAAACTTTTCATCGGTTTTGTACGAAAACAGGTCGGTGCAAATTGCATTGATATTTGCAAGTCCGTTTGAATTTTCTTTCAAAACCGAAATAGCCTTTTCGTTTGAATCAACGGCGGTAACATCATAACCTTTTTTTGCAAGTTCAATCGAGAGAAAACCAAGTCCGCAACCCGCGTCACAGATGGTGTCATTTTTGTCGAGGTGTTTTGAGATAATATCGGCAAGACTTGAATTATAGTTACCGTAGAGAGATGCCTTTGTCATAAATAAGACCATATCATCCGCCCATTGGGACACCGTGTTTCGTTTTCCGCCTTCGGGAATACAAACGGTGAACTCTCGCCCCGAAGTCAAAGTGACTTCTTCTTTTGCTACCGTTATGCCGTAAAGTTGTGACAAAATTTCTTCGTTGAGGGTTTCTTTCGGCTTTCCGAAAGAAAGTACCTTACCGTTTTTCAGTGTCAAAACTTTGTTGGAATATAAAAATGCCTGATTCGGGTCGTGGGTTGACATAATCACGGTGTAGCCTCGTTTTGTAAGCCTGCTTATTTTGTTCATCACCTTGAAACGGTTTCCGTAGTCAAGGTTTGCACAAGGCTCGTCAAGGACTAAAATTTTTGCACCTTGGGCAAGTGCGCGGGCGAGCATTGTCAGTTGCCTTTCACCGCCCGATATTTGCCCTATTCCTCTTTGTGCCAAATGCTCTATGGATAGCAGGGAGAGTATTTCTTTTGCCCTTTTAATATGTTCTGCTTTCGGGGAAGAAAATTTCGGCAGTGAGTTTGTCATACCCATCAAAACGGTATCAAGCACGGTATAGTCAAACACAGGCGACGACATCTGCGACACATAGGAAACATTTTTTGCAAAGTCGGTTGCCGACATATTTTTTGTGTTTTGTCCGTTTATTTCTATTTCGCCCGAATACTTTGACAGAAAGCCCAAAAGTAATTTAAAAAGCGTTGTTTTTCCTGCGCCGTTTTCACCGAGGAGCATTAGAAAATCGCCGTCAGAAGCGGAGAAAGATACATCGTCGAGGACTTTGTTTTCGCCGTATGAAAAGCAAAGGTTTTTTACATCAATACTCATATCGTTCACCCCTGCTTATGATAAGATAAATGAACACCGGTACACCGACAAATGATGTGAGTATTCCCAAAGGGATTTCGCTTGTTGTCAGCGTTCTTGCTATATCATCTGTCAGCATTAAAAATGTGCTTCCGAGCAAAATCGAAGCGGGTAAAACCCTGCGATAATCATAGCCGAAAATCCGCCTTGCAAAATGCGGAATTACAAGTCCGACAAAGCCTATCATACCGCTGACCGCTACACACGAAGCCGTCAAAAGTGTTGCACAAATAATAATAATGAACTTTAAAAGTTTTACATTTACGCCCATACTTTTTGCGTCAAAATCGCCTGTCGTGAGCAGGTTTATTCTCCAGCGGAGCAAAAGTATCGGAAGCATACAGATAACAGTTATCGGGAGCAAGAAATATATGTCTGCCTTTTTGATTGATGAAAGGCTACCCATAAGCCAATATGTAATTTGCGGTAATACGGAATTTGTGTCGGCTATCAACTTGATAAATGATGTCATAGCCGAGAAAAGCGAGCCTATCATTATGCCCGAAAGCACCATGGAAAGGGTAGAATTTCCTCTGCCGATTTTGCTCAAAATATACGCAAGAATAACGCTTAATAGTCCGAACAAAAACGCAAAAAGGGATATCGAAAAATACGACAGCGACAAAATTATCGCAAGTGACGCGCCGAAACCCGCCCCGCTTGATGCTCCCAAAATATCGGGAGAAACAAGGGGATTTCGAAACATTCCCTGATATGATGCTCCCGAAACAGAAAGCGATGCACCGATGAGAAGGGCAGCAAGAACGCGAGGCAAACGGATGTTAAGAACAACCGTAACCGCATCTATGTTTTCTGTTTCAAGTCCCAATATGATTTTTACCAACTCGTCGGGGAAAATTTTATACCGCCCGAGCATAAACGAAAGGAAAAACACGGCAATAAATAGGACAAAGAGCAGAATAAATCTTAACTTGTATGATGTGTTCTTTTTCATAATTTTTCTCTTATTTATAAATTGATTTTGAAAGCATTTCTTTTGCTTCGTTGTCTGTTAAGTCATAGCCCCAGAAAAGTGAGTAGTATTCTTTCATTTCGTCTTCTAAAACAAAGTCGCAGTATTGAGGGTACAGAAGTTTTGAAAGCCACATAATGCCGATAATCCTGTTTACGGACGGCGGATTCGAAAGGAAAGAATAGGGAACAGAAGGCACTTCGTAGTATCTGCCGTTTTGTACAGCGGAAAGTTTGTTCCATTGGTCGTCATTTTTTACCATATCATAAGCGCCCGCATCATCAAAAATAATCACATCGGGATTTATGTTGTAGACTTGTTCCATATCAAGAACAGTACCGCCGTTTTTGTTGCTGATTTTGTCCGCGACAACGGCGTTTTCAATACCGCAAAGTTCCAAAATTTCCGACTGCACGGAGCCTTTTGCATTAACTGATAATCCGTCTGCACCTACTGACAGCATTACTTTTACTTTTTCATCATCTTTGATTTTGCTTTTCAAATCTTCTGCGAATTTCAGTTTTTCTTCAATATAGGAAGCGATTTTTTCGGCCTTTTCGGTTCGTCCTAAAATCCTGCCCAAAGTCCTGTATGCAGTCGGGTAGTCGGAAAGAGTTGCTTTTACAAAAACGGTGGGAATTCCCGTCTGCTCTCCAATCATATCCATATCTTCTTTATGGGTGCTTTTTTGGTCGCCTGCGTCAATAATCAGGTCGGGGCTTTCGCTTAAAAGTGCCTCCATATTTAAGGTTGCTTTACTGCCGTAAAACTGACCGAACACGGGCAAAGAGCAAAAGTCCTCGGGAAAAAACTTTTTTTCGTCTTCGCTGACAGCACTGCTGATACCGCAGAAAAGGTCAGAGCAAAGCGGAAACAAAATCATTTGCGAACTTGAACCTGTTGGTGCAATTTTTTCGATTTTTGCGGGAATTTCCACTTCTCTTTCGCACGAGTCGATAAAAGAATTTGTCGGAGTATAAGGGATTTTTTCGACCTCATCACTTTTTTTACACGAACAGCAAAATGATAAAATCATTACACCGAGCAGAACAAAACAAACTAATCTTTTCATATCGTTATCCTCCTAAAAATACAACGATTTTTACACAACAACCCAAAGCATTTTGAGTATATAATAATCATATCATACGATACCGATATTTTCAAGAGATTTTCAACTGTCGCAATTTTTATGAAGAACGGAGAAAAAATCACGCAACAAGGGATTATTGCCTTGACAACGGTTTTTCTCGGTGATATAATGAGTTAGCAAAGGCTAAC
This sequence comes from Candidatus Ruminococcus equi, assembly GCA_018065465.1. GTDB lineage: Bacteria > Bacillota > Clostridia > Oscillospirales > Acutalibacteraceae > Ruminococcoides > Ruminococcoides equi. The sequence continues at coordinate 32,678 of JAGHTC010000030.1, read as the reverse complement.
TCATTATGGAGGCATATATGACACTAAACGAAATGAAGGTAGGGCAAAGCGGAATAATTACCGCGGTAAACGGCGAGGGCGTACTGCGTTGCCGTTTGCTGGATATGGGACTTATCCCGAACACAAAAGTAACTTTGGAAAAAATCGCCCCGATGGGCGACCCTATTGAAATACGAATTCGCGGATATGAGCTGACACTTCGTATCCACGACGCTAAAAAAATCGAAGTTTCGGCAGATGGCGGTGATGTTCTATGATTTTTGCACTTGCAGGAAACCAAAACTGCGGAAAAACCACGCTGTTTAACGCCCTTACAGGCTCGAACCAGCATGTCGGAAATTTTCCCGGCGTCACCGTTGACCAAAAAATCGGTGCAATAAAAAATGTAAAGAATGCATCTGTTGTTGACCTGCCGGGTATATATTCACTTCGCCCGTATACACAGGAAGAAATTGTCACAAGAGATTTTATCATAAACGAAAAGCCCGACGGAATTATCAATATTGTTGACGCTACGAATATCGAAAGAAACCTCTATCTTACTTTGCAACTTCTTGAACTTCGTGTACCGATGGTCTTAGCCCTTAATATGATGGACGAAGTCCGTTCAAACGGCGGTACGATTGATGTTGATAAAATGAGCAAGGAACTCGGTATCCCCGTTGTACCGATAAGCGCGTCAAAAGGCGAGGGTGTTTCCGAACTTATCGACCAGGCTGTAAAGGTCGCAAAAGGAAAGATAAAACCCGCTGTATGGGACTTTTGTTCTTCCGACTCTCCTGTTCACCGCTGTATCCACGCGGTTGTGCATCTTATCGAAGACCACGCCGAGCGTGCGGGCATATCCAAAAGATTTTGTGCGACAAAACTCATCGAAGGTGATACAAAAATCGAGGAAGCACTCGAACTCGATGAAAACGAAAAGGAACTTTTGGAGCACTGTATTGTTGAGATGGAAGACGAGTGTAAACTCGACAGAAACGCCGCTTTGGCTGAAATGCGATATGTTTTCATTGAGAAGATAGTATCAAAAGCGGTTGTGAAATGCCACGAAAGTAAAGAGCATATCCGCTCGGTAAAAATAGATAATATCCTCACCGGAAAATATACGGCGATTCCTGTTTTTCTCGGTATAATGTTCCTTATATTCTGGCTGACATTCAATGTTATCGGCTCGGCGCTTTCCGACCTGTTGACTCTCGGGATAGACCAACTGACTATGGTTGTCGACAACGCGCTGACCGCTTATGGCATAAACGAGGTTGTTCATTCTTTGATAATAGACGGCATTTTTGTCGGAGTCGGCTCGGTGCTGACTTTCCTGCCGATTATCGTTACCCTGTTTTTCTTCCTATCAATTTTGGAAGATACGGGATATATGGCGAGGGTTGCTTTTGTTATGGACAGACTCCTTCGAAAAATCGGACTTTCGGGCAAAAGTTTTGTTCCGATGCTCATCGGTTTCGGTTGTTCCGTTCCTGCGATTATGGCAACACGAACGGTATCTTCCGACCGCGACCGAAAGATGACAATACTCTTAACTCCTTATATGAGTTGTTCGGCAAAAATCCCGATTTATGCTGTATTTACCGCAGCATTTTTCCCAAAACACGGCGCGCTTGTTATGATAGGGCTTTATGTTATCGGCATTGTACTTGGTATTATCCTTGCTTTGATTTTGAAGAATACGGCGTTCAAAGGTCATCCTGTTCCGTTTGTTATGGAACTGCCGAACTACCGCCTGCCGGGGGCAAAAAATGTCGGTCTTCTCCTGTGGGAAAAGGCAAAAGACTTTTTATCCCGTGCGTTTACCGTTATTTTTCTAGCGTCAATGATTATTTGGTTCTTGACTAAATTTGACACAAGGCTCAATGTTGTCACCGATTCATCTGACAGTTTACTTGCCCTTATCGGTCAGTTTATCTCTCCGATATTCAAACCGCTCGGTTTTGGCGATTATCGGGTTACTACCGCTTTGATTTCCGGCTTCTCTGCAAAAGAGGCGGTTGTGTCTACTATGTCGGTACTTCTAAATACGGGTACTGCTGATTTAGGTCCCGCACTGCATACTTTATTTACTCCGCTTTCGGCATTTTCTTTCCTTATTTTTACTTTGCTTTATACACCCTGCGTTGCGGCTGTTACTACCATTCGCAAGGAACTTGACTCTCGCATACAGACTTTGGGCGTAGTTGTACTTCAATGTGCGGTTGCGTGGGTATCTGCTTTCATCGTTTACACAATAGGAAGTTTGATAATATGAACATTTTTGATTACATAATCATTCTTGTACTTGCGGTGCTTGTTTTCTTTGCCGTAAGGTATATAGTAAAGCGAAAAAAAGACGGGAAATGCGTTGGCTGTTCGTGCAGTAACTGCGAACTTTGTAAAAGCAAAAAGCAATAAAAATACGCTCATCAAGCCTAAACTTGATGAGCGTTTTCTTATGCAAATATCAGATTTGTTCCAAAACTTTTTCGATTGACTGCAAAGCGTCCTCGGGGAGTTTGTCGAAACCGCCTTTTGCTGTTTCTCTTGACTTGATGAAGTCAACTCTGTCCTGCATTCTTGCTTTGAGTGCTTTGACATATTCTTCATCGCTGAAATCGGGAACAAAGCCTTCCCACTCAAAGATTTCGATATCGTCGAAGTTGCCCCATTTTTTGAATACGGCTTTCTTCTCAACGATAGCCTCGATGATACCCAAAGTATCTTTCGGCTGAACTTTTTTGCCCATAAAGTCGCCTGTGTTGATGATGTAGCAGTCAACATTCTTTTCGGCAACGAGTTTCTTGAACTTCTCATAGTCGTTTACGAGCGGATAAGTTCTAAACGGGTTTGCGTAAGGCTCAACAACCAAAGCGTTGGGGTCAACACCTTCTGCAAGTCTTTCTGCGGAGCTGCGCTTTGTAGCAAGAGTAGCACCCATAGCGGAAGCGAGCGAAGCACCTTTGAGTTTAACAACAGGCGGGATTGTCGGGTCTTTCATAATCCAGAAAATAGCGTTAACGGGAGATTCAATCTTGTCAACTCTGTTCGGTGACCAAAGTTTTGACTTGATAGCTCTGCCGTTGCCGTTTCTGATATCTTCAGTAACGAGAACGATGTTGCCGTTTTCGTCGCGGGTTGCGGAGCAGTTCTGTACTGTGAGCAGGAACTTGTTATCGTGGCAGTTTGTCGGATAGTCGGCAGTTTTGTCAAAATAAGTAGGCTCCATAGCAACAGAAGAGCAGGTCTCGGAATTGATAACAAAAGCGTCATCGTGCAAAACCGTAACTTCGTATTTACCGCCGTGCTTAGCGTGGGTGATAGTTGATTTACCCGAGCCTGAAAGTCCGAATACGGAAGCAACATATTTTGAGCCATCCGAGAGAGTATATTCTTTCTGACCGCCGTGGCATGAAGCGTAGCCGTTGCGGTTAGCGATAGCCCAGCCGATAGTAAGCGTGCCTTTTTTGTGCTCACCAAAGTATTTCATACCGAGGATTGCGGCACAGTTTGTGCCTGTGTTGAAGTATGCAAGGCATTTTCCGTCACAAACATCGGTGCGGGTTGTACCCTTCCATTGCGGGTCGGAGAAAATGTAGATATCGGGTTCGTTGGAATAGTATTTTGATTCTTTGTACATCTTGTTGTAATACTCATTCATATACTGGAAGTTGAGCATCCAAGAATACAAAAGGTTTTCTTCACCTTCGGGGATAAGAAGATGAGCCTTTACCATAAATTCGGGGTCAAGTCCGATATAAACCTGTGCGTGATACATCTTTTTGAAACGAGTATCATAAACGGCATCCATAACAATCTTGTCAAGAGCATCGGTATCAACACCGGGCTCGCCTGCAATTCTTCTTGCAGCGGCATATCTGCCTGTGATAGAGCCGTCGTTGAACAAAAGTACTTTTGCATCAGAGGGAAGTCCGAATTCCTCACCGCGGTAAACGGGCATATCGGTAACGACAGTACCGGGAGAATTTTTAGCAAGTTCATACGCCTGTGCAAGGCTGTTTACCATAACAACATTGTTGCCGTAAAAAGGTGCTTCGATAATACTCCTGGTTTTTGCAAAACCTACCTTGTCCTTTCCTATTTCATTAAGCGGATAAAACGCTTTTGTTGACATAATTATTCCTCCTTGATATATGAAAAATCACTATAGATTTTATCTAACTCAATTATTATACTATATTGCAAAAAAGTCAAGAATAAACTGCAAGTCCTTTGCTGTGACTAATATACCACGACATAGGTGCCGATAGTCGCTTTGTCGTAGATTTTTTTAACGGACTCAATGGGCGTGTTTACACAACCGTGAGAGCCGTTGCCGACATAGGTCCTTCCGCCGTATTCACCGCCTGAGCGCCAGTTGGAATCGTGAATTCCGCAACCGCTTGTTGTAAATCCGAGCCAGTAGTTAACATAGGTAACATAACCGGGACCTCGAAGTGTGGCGGGGGCAGTACGCTGGAAAATCTTGTAGCAGCCTTTGGGCGTATCCATAGAGCCGAAATTACCCGTTACAACGGGGGTGGTTTCAAAAAGTTCGCCGTCAATATAGTACCACAGTCTTTGCTGTTCACGGCTGACTTCGATATATGTATCACCGCAATCAACGGAAAAAGCTTCTTTTGTCGGAGTTTCTGCTACGCTGTCCCACGAGCCGATAATCTTCACTTTATTATCGCCTACAAGACTATAGGGGGCAAGTCGGAAATAGTATTTTGTTCCTGCTTCAAGTCTCGGAGAGTTAAAGTACAAATCGGTTGTAGTGCCTAAAAGTTGAAATCCGTTGTCGGGAGTTTTTGAGTAGTATATGTCATAGCCGTCTGCATATTTGCTTTTGCTCCAGTTGAAACTGACTCGGCGAAGTTGTGTGGTAACGGAGTTGAGTTTCGGAGCATACAAACCGCAAACCGCTTTGAAATCGGAAAATTCACCGAAATATTCGGTATCGTTTTCGGTTTTCAGAATAGCCCTTACTTTATAGTAGTATGACCTGCCGTCTTCGACATTTTTGTCTTCGTACTCGGTTATACTGTTATCGGTAATGGTGTCGTAGAGTTCGTACTCGCCCTTGTTTTTGTAACACATGCGGTAAATCTCATAAGCAGAGGCATGCTCAACCTGTGAAAAAGCAAAACCGATAGTGAAAGCCGATTTTTTCAGCCTTATTGCACCGACAGTATCGGGATGAGTTGCCGTATTGAGTACGGTAGGCTCACCTTCAACAAGCAAAGCCCCAAAATCAAACACAGGGGTTACTTTAAACGAAAAGCGCGAAGAACTTGGCAGGTCGCTGACAGTATATGTCGTGTCTTTGACGGTACCGAGAAATTCATAATCGTCGGATTCGTCCATCCTTTGGAAGTAGACTTTATATCCCGTTGCGTTTTCAACGCTGTCCCAAAAAATCGTAATGCTGTCTGATTCGTTGCTTTCTTTGTAGATGTTCATAATCTTACCGCTTGAATTTTCGATATTTTTATCTGCGGTTCCGTTTTGGGACAGGGGAACAAGTGAGGCGTCCCCACTTGCGTTTTCTGTGTTTTCAATTTTTGCTTCACTGTTTGAGGCGGTTGCAGTTTTTGCGCTGTTTGCGGTGATAATCGGAATAAGGAAAACCGCTATCAAAACAAGCGTCAAAACAACAAACGGCAAAACTTTAAAAAGCAAAGTTTTTTTCATTTATATCACCTGAAAATCAGTCAATAAATTCAATCTTTCCGTCAGACATACTGCTGATTCTTGCGAGAGATTCTACCCTTACGCCGCGGCTTCTGATGAGCTCACCGCCGTTTTGGTATGCCTTTTCAATTACTATGCCTGCACCGACAATAGTAGCACCTGCTGCTGTGATGAGTTCGATAAGTCCGTTGAGCGCAGAGCCTTTTGCAAGGAAGTCGTCAATAATCAGCACTTTGTCTTCTTTATGTAAAAATTCTTTTGATACTATAATATCGTAAACATTTTTATGGGTGTATGATTCTACTTTTGATACATAGACATCACCGGCGATATTGATGGTTTTGCTTTTCTTTGCAAAAACAACGGGAACATCAAAATACTGTGCAACGATGCATGCAATACCGATGCCAGATGCTTCGATAGTCAGAATTTTCGTGATTTCTTCGTCTTTGAACAAACGGGCAAATTCTTTGCCGACTTCGTTCATAAATTTTACATCAATTTGATGATTAACAAAACTGTCAACCTTCAAAATGTTGCCTTCGCCGATTTTTCCGTCTTTTAAGATTTTTTCCTGCAAAAGTTTCATACTCATCACCCTTGAATCCTGCTGTATCGCAAAATTCTTCCCCTTATAATTATTATCTATAATTTTATACGAAAAAAGGATCTTTTTAATTCCTGTTGAGAATTATAAGACAAAATATGACACAATTTTTCTTTTTATTGCTTTGTACTTTTTATGCTGAATATATATTTGATTTCTTGGGTTTACTATGATATACTTTTTCAAAAGAATATGGGTTATGGAAAGTTATGGAAAATATCAAAATAATATACGAAGATGAGTACATTATTTGTGCTTTGAAAAAGCCGAATATCCTCTCGCAGGGAAACGAAAACACAAAGAGCCTTGCAGACGAAATAGGAGAATATTTTTCAAATAAAGGCGAGAATTCTTATGTCGGCACGGTGCACAGACTCGATAAACTTACTTCGGGAATAGTAATGTATTCAAAAGATGAGAAAACAACTGTGCTTTTGTGTGAGATGTTTCAGAAAGGCGAAATCGACAAAACCTACTTTGCAATAGTCGAGGGCAAACCCGAAACCGACAAAGGCGAATTTTGTGACCTTTTGTATTACGACAGGACAAAAAACAAGTCTTTTGTCGTAAAAAGAGAAAGAAAAGGTGTAAAAAAAGCACTTTTGTCTTTTGAAACTTTATCGCAAAGTACAATAGAAAACAAGTCTGTGTCATTAGTAAAAATTTCGCTGATGACAGGGCGAACACATCAGATAAGAGTTCAGTTTTCTTCACGAAAAATGCCGATTGTCGGTGACAGACGCTACGGCAGTAAATTTAATACAGACGGTATTATGCTTTACTGCGGTAAACTTTCCTTTGTTCATCCCGTAACTCATAAAAAAATTGAGATAGAATCCATTCCGACTAACGGATATTTTGAAATTTTCGGAGGTATATTATGAAAAAATCAATAGCACTTATCCTTTGCCTTTTGCTTGTCCTTTCGCTTGTATCGTGCAACGGACAGAGCAAAAAGAACGAATATAAAATGAGCGAGAATTCAAAAGAAGGCTCGGTTATCAATTCCGTTATGACGGATATTGCCGCCGATGACGAAATACTTCAAAAAACCACCGCGTCCTGGTGCGATACGGCGGTTTTGTACGAAGTAAATATCAGGCAGTATACTGAAGAAGGTACATTCAACGCTTTTTCCGAACATCTGCAAAGGCTCAAAGATACAGGGATAAATACTTTGTGGCTTATGCCTATTCATCCGATTTCAAAAGAGGGCAGAAAAGGAACGCTCGGCTCATACTATGCAGTTAAAAATTACATGGAAGTAAATCCCGAGTTCGGTACAATGGACGATTTCAAAGCCCTTTTAAAAAAAGCGCACGATATGGGATTTCATGTAATTCTCGACTGGGTAGCAAACCACACGGGCTGGGATAACCCTTGGATAGAAGAACACCCCGACTGGTATGTTCACAACAAAAACGGCGAAATCGAAAGTCCGTTTGATTGGACAGACACCGCGCAACTTGACTACACAAACTACGAAATGCGATACGAAATGATAAAATGTATGCAGTATTGGATAGAAGAAATCGGGGTTGACGGTTTTCGTTGCGACCACGCTATCGGTGTTCCGGGACCGTTTTGGAATGCGGCGGTTTATAAACTCAAATCTATCAACAGCGAGATTATGCTCCTTGCGGAAACTTCTCCTGCGCCGGCGTTGACGATGTATGCTTTTGACTCCTGCTACAACGATAATTTCTATCAGCAATCGTTGCCGATAAAAAATAATATAACACCGCAAAGTATGCAGGAAGCGATGAAGAAAAACAGCAAATTAGAAGGCAATTCCTTTGCGATGAACTACCTCGACAACCACGACAAAAACTCATACAACGACACGATAGTAACTAACTACGGCGACTCCTACGCGCCTATGCTCGGCGTGATTTTTACAATGCCGGGTATGCCGATGATTTATACATCAAATGAGGATTTCTACGACCATAGTTTAGAGTTTTTTGAAAAAGATACTGTAAAATGGGGCGAGCATAAATATCAGGATTTGCTCTCAGCTTTATCAAAAATCAAAGCGAACAACAAAGCAATTTACAACGCAACAAGCAGTGAAATCGAATTTGTTGATGTCGAAAATCCCGAAATGCTCATATATACAAGGCAGGACGAAAACGGTGATAACACGGTGTATTTTGTCGGAAATTTGAGCACGAACAAGGTCGAAAATGCAAAGTACAGCCTTGATTTATCGGGTACAAAATGTGCACTGCATTATACAAAAGACGGCTTCACGGCTGACGAAAAACCGTATTCCGAAAGCGATTTTAATTTGAAAAACTTTGAGCCTTGGGAATACTTAATATTCGTAAAATAACAAACAAAAAAGCGGGGTGAAGATGTTCTTCACTCCGCTTTAGTTTTATTATGTTATTTCTTTATTCCTGCTGTGTATTTGAATGCCAGAACTCGCATACACGCTTTTTGAAGAACATTTACATCAAGTGTCTTAGCGTTTACTGCCGAGACGATACTCTTGAACGCCGATTGATAGTCGCTGACAATAAGCATATCGTTGCCTGCAACAAGGGATTGTACCGCTACATCGTTGTTGTCGGCGTACTGTGAATAGTTTGCTTTGTTGAGGTTATCGGCTATGCAAAGTCCTGTGAATTTCAAGTCGTCACGAACCAACTTGTTTACATCGGGGGAAAGCGAAGCAATACGCTTTTGGTCGATATCGGGAATAAGCACATTTGACATTACGATACAGTGAACGCCTTGGTCAACTCCCGCCTTGAATGCCGAGAATTCTTTTGTACGAATATCGGAAAGTTTTCTTGTGTCGGCTGTAATGCCATATTCGGAATTTTCAAGGTTACCGCAACTCGGGAAGAATTTAAGCCCTGCCGAAACGCTTTTTGACTGACTTATCTCAACAGCCTTTTTCGCATAATCGGAAACGGTTTTAGAGTCATCGGAGAGAGTTCGTGGATACATTGAAATTGCATTTTCATCTGCAATATTTACAACGGGGGCAAGATTCAAGTTGATACCGATTGAAGAAAGCATAGTCGCTTTGTCGGTTTCCATCTTGGTAAGTGCATCGATACCGCCTGATGCAAAAGTATCTCTCGGAGAATAGAAATCGTATTCGGGGAAAATATCGAGGTCGGAGACTGCTGTAACGCTTCCGCCTTCTTCTTCAACGGAAAGAATCATTGACTTGGACTTATATGTGGCAAGAAGGGCTTTAACCTCGTCTTTTGTTTTGCCCGAAAAATTATCCATAGTAAACAGGTAGCCACCCAAAGCATAGGTTTCGTAGTCGTTTTTGTGTGTATCATCGGCTTTACAAACGCCGATAAGAACCTGACCTGCCAACTGCTCTGTTGACATATTTTTTACTTCCGTGTAGGCTTTCTCGTAATTTTGTGAGAAAATACCGCCGTCATTCCATTCCTGCGGTACAGAAGAAGCCCCGTTGGTTGTTTCCTGCTTTTCTGCCGTTGTTTCGGCAACTGTTTCATCGGGTGTTGCATCGCCTTTTGTAACATCAATATAGTGATACAGCGAAAAGCCGAATAAACCTGCACAGAGAACAAGAATAATTGTAGAAACGATAGCAAATTTTTTCATAATATGCCTCCAATTCCATAATTACAGTCATTATACCACAAAAATTTTTCTATTTCAACAACAACCGCCCTTATACGACAATAATGCTTTTTCACTATTGACTAAAAACATAAATCGGTGTATCCTTTCGTTATTCGGAGGGATAAAATGGAAAGAAGAAAATTTGTTTCAACCTCAGCATTACTGCTTGCGGCGTTAATCTGGGGTTTTGCTTTTGTAACACAGGATAACGCAGCCGAAAAGGTGGATACATTCACATTAAACGCTATTCGGTTTATTATCGGTGCTTTTGTACTCGCACCGATTATTGTTGTCTTGGCAAAAGTAAAAAATCGTCCTGTCTTTGAAAAAACAAAGAAAGACAGAAAGATGCTTATAAAAGCGGGTATATTCTGCGGACTTTTTTTGAGCGTTGCCGCAAATATTCAGCAATTCGGCATTGCGCTTTACCCCGACAATGCAAATACTTCAGGTCGAAGCGGATTTATCACCGCGTTGTATATTCTTATCGTTCCGATAATCGGGTTGTTTTTTCATAAAAAAGTCGGTCTGCATATTTGGTTTTGTGTTGCCTTGGCGATTGTCGGACTTTATGTTCTTTGCCTTTCAAACGGCATAGGCTCTGTCTATCTCGGTGACGTGGTAATACTGATGTGTGCCGTTGCCTTTTCTTTTCAGATTATCTGTATTGACTACTACGGTGAGTATGTCAACGGGCTAAAGCTTTCGTGCATACAGTTTTTAGTCTGTGGTATTATTTCACTTATACTGATGTTTATATTCGAAAAGCCCGATATTTCTTCTATCCTTTCAGTTTGGAAAGACATACTCTACCTTGCGGTTATGTCGTCGGGCGTTGCCTATACATTACAGATTATCGGTCAGCAGTACAGCACCTCGCCGACGGTCTCTTCTATCGTTATGAGTCTTGAGTCGGTATTTGCGGCAGTAGGCGGAGTGATGTTTTCGGGTGAGCATTTTTCAACGAGAGAAATTGTCGGCTGTCTTATAATGTTTACGGCAATAATTATTGCTCAACTTCCCATGGAAAAACTACATCGAAAAAAACAATAAGAACATAAAAAACCGCCCTATATGAAGGGCGGTTTTTGTTTGCAATTATTTTACTTCTTCGTAGAAGACATCAAGCATAATTTTGATAAGTTCCTTATCATCGGCATGAAACTCGGCGAACTTTTCGCCTGCTACGATTTCACCGGGGATATTGATAAATTCGATATCGGAAGCCCCGCTGATATTTGACAAAGCGGATGAAGCAAGATAAGTAATCTTCGGCAAAGTGAGTGATGTTGTTGAGTTCGCGGCGATTGTGTTGTAAAGGTCGGATACAACGGAAATGTTTTCTTTTGCCGCAGGGATAACGCTTGACAAAAATGCGTCTATATATTGCTCCTGACGGGCAATACGGTCATTGTTGCTTTCGAGTTTCTTTGTGTCTCTTTGGCGAACATATACAAGTGCATCTTCACCGTAGAGAGTAACTTCATCTCCGACATTTACCTGTTGTCCCGTAACTTTTGACTTAAAGGGAATCAAAGATTTAACGGTGACTCCGCCGACAGTATCGTTGAGGGTTTTCAGTGCGTTAAAGTCTATCGCGAAATAGGTTTTGAACGGAATACCGTAGAACAGCCTTGAAAGTGATCTGGTAACATTTTCACAACTTGTTTCTTTGCCGTCGCCGTAGGCGTAAGCAAGACAAATCTGCAATTTTTGTGTATCGACGAAAGTGCCCTTGTCGGAATAGACATCAACATCTGCCATAGTTTCACGGGATACACAGATAAGGCGAACTTTGCTTGCTTTTTCATCAATGACGGCAATATATATGGCGTCTGCCATATTTCCGCCTTCGTTTATGAATTCGTCACGGTCAATGCCCAAAAAGGCTATTGTAGAAACATCTTCGTTGAAAGAATAGGTCTTACCGTCATATTTGATGGTTTTACCATTATTCTCAACAAACAAGTCATTCACGAGGTTTTCGGGAACGGTGATATCAATATCATTATAGTCGTGCATTTGGTTTTTACCGACTTGATTGAGTATCAGTACGGTAGATAAAGCAACGATAATAATGCCGAAAAGGATAGCAAAAATAATGCCGATAATTTTCAGTACTTTGCGTTTTTTGCGATTTTTTCTGTGTTTTCCGCTTGTATGATACACAAAGCCTTTTTCCATATTTTCAATCTCCTCTTGTGTCAGATTGCTTCTGTGTGAATTTGAACTGTGAGAAGAATGATGATGGTGATGACGACGCCCTGTACGCTTGTTTTTAATGTTTCTTGGCATAACATAATCTTCTGCATCGGGGTCAGCCTTTTGCAAATCACCTTTTGTGATAACAAGTTTAGGTTCGACCGTTTCTGCTTCGGTGCTTTGTGCAGTTTCGCTTTCTTGCTCTTTCGTATTTATTTCATCACTGCCTTCGGGCTTTTCGCTTTCTTTGATATCTTCTTTCATTTTCTCGACAGTATCCTGCAAATCGCTGATAAGCGAATTTAACTTATCAATTTTTTCCTGTGTTGAACCGTCATTTTGCTTGTTTTCTTGTTCGCTCATGTACTAACACCCCTTGAACTAAATACCTGTTACCGCTTACGGTATTGGAACAGGTACTCAATGTTAAAATCCTATCATTAGTATTCAGTTCTACATCTCTCACATTGCAGTTATACGAGCGCGGAGAAAGAGTAGAATCGAGAAATTCCCTGAACCCTTCTTTTGTCCTTGGTTCAAAAGAATTGAGAATATGTCTGTCGTCGGTTTCATACGCCGCATAAATAAGGTAAGTAAGCAATTTGTGCTTTGTATAGACAAACATAGTAGTGTTTTCGTTAAAAAAGTCTTCGTCTTCAAATTTATGAAGCGTTGCAAACATCGAACCGTTTATCATATTGTGACCGTACAGCACGGTAACAGGGTCCGAAAAATCGGTGCTGTTTTGTATTTCGGAGTAAATAGCGCCCGAAAATTGATATTCCTTGTAGATGTTGTGCGAAAGATAGAAGAAGTCATCGCGGTCTTTGATGCTTTGCACAACAGGCAAATCTACATTTGTGTTCGGAATATACAGCCACGCGTAGATGTCTTCGTTGATATTTTCGAGTTCATCAAAGTCAACAGAACTCATATCGGGCTCAGGTGCAAGCGGATAATCAAAGCGTTCTGTCGGTGGCTGTGTGGCTATGGTGGCTATGGTGGTGGGCTCTTCTGTCGTTTCTGCTCGTGTCGGAGTTTTGTCGGCAAAAATGATGCCGTAGCTTTTCAGCACAAACAAAAGTCCCAAAATCAGTATAATAATAAAGATAATCAGCAAAATTATCCATATTGTTTTTTTCGGCTTTTTGTCCAAAGAACATGCCCCATTTTTTATACAATATTTCATATTGATTATACAATGTATTCTTTTTTGTGTCAAACAATTACGCGAAAAAATTTTTACTTGTAATGTTATACACATTTTTGCCGTGTTCTTTGTTGGAAACTCCTAAAAATAAGTTAATATCTTTATTTTTAAGAGCAAATATGATATAATGAAATCGGAAAAATTATAATGTCATCAATATTGGAGGTAAGATTTATGAAGAAATTGATTTCTTTGTGTCTTGTTGCCATGATACTTTTGTCATTAGCGTGTACCGGTTTTACTATTACAGCCGGCGCCTCGTCCTCGATAGCATACGCTTTTTCGGGAAATAACAAAAATGACAAAGGCTATGCACAGGGCACTATTACTCTATCCGTTGACTCTACCGCTTCGCCTACTTCATACTGGCTTTACTGGGCTGACAACACTTCTGCACTTTCGGGTTATGCCGAAATAGCACAGGTGACAGCATCTTCGGGAAAGGCAACTTTTACTATGCCTGCACAAACGGCTATCCCAGCCGATGCAACAAAACTAATCGCCATTAAATCAGCATCAAAGCCGACTACAAAGACAGTTACTTCTGCTGCGGCTGTATATACAATACCGGATTCAAAACTTCCGACAAAGAAAAGTTCCTCTAAACTTTACAGTTTCGAAGCTTTGTCCGATATTCATATGTGCGAAGGCGGAAGTTCAAGTTATCCTTACGATGAACAGCACCTTGCTTCTGCGTTCAAAACCGCCGCTAACAGAAAAGTTGACTTTATTGTCACAAGCGGTGACCATGTAAATAACCAAAGAGCCGATTCCGGAAGTTCTCATTCAAACCCGTACTATGCTGCAGAATGGAACAGATATCTGAAAATCTTGTCCGAAAGTGATTACTGCAACCCGATATATGAAGCAATCGGCAACCACGAACTTTGGAACGGCGATACCGAATCGGATTATAGAAAAGACCCGTCTGTCGGCACAAAATATTTTATTAAGAGCACAGGCCTTGATTCAAACAGCGCAACAATCAAAGCGGGCAAAGCATACTACGAATTCACAGAGCCTACTACAGGCGACCACTTCCTTATGTTGGCGCTTGAAGGCGGTTTCTACACCGACAGAGTAGATGAATTTACAGATGCTCAACTTTCCTGGCTTGAATCAAAACTCAAAGCATATCAAAACGACGGCAAAAACTGCTTTATCGTTGAACACAGCAACTTCTACAAATGGGGCGCAGGCGACCAGATTGACAGACCGATTTATGATATCCCGCTGAAAGATACAATGCCTTCAACGGTAAAACTCAAGAACCTCCTCAAAACATATAAGAATGCTGTTGTAATCACAGGTCATACTCATTTTTGTCTTGACCAGCAGTTAAACTACTCGGATAACAGCAGTACATCTGCACTTATCATCCACAACTCGTCTGTCGGTGCTGTAAGAATGATAAAGAACGGCACAACAAGAGTTAACGATACATCACTCGAAAAGACAGAAGGATATATTGTTGATGTTTACTCAGACCATACAGTATTCAACGGAACTAACCTCTACTACAACGAGATTATCCCGACAGCAAGTTATTTCGTAAAAGGCAACAGAGTTGAGCCGACTACCGAGCCTACCACACAGCCGACTACACAGCCTACAACTCAGCCCACAACACAGCCTACTACTCAACCCACTACACAGCCCACAACCGAAAAGCCTTTGCTCTACGGCGATGTTGACGAGAATAATCTACTTGAAATTGTTGACGCAACATTTATTCAAAAAGCCCTTGCAAAGATGATTACACTGTCACCTGACCAGCTTGTTTTGGCAAGAGTAGACGGTACCGATGTTCTTAATATTGTCGATGCAACTTTAATCCAAAAGAAACTTGCAAAACTTATCGACAAATTCCCCGTTGAAGAACAACTTGCAAAGACTTCTTCAAACGACTACGCAGTAACCGGTGCAAACGATATCGCGGCTTTAATAAAGAAGTCAAAGAGCGATTTGACAGCAAGTTACCTTTACGCTTCATATAACCAGTATCAGGCACTCAAAAAATATGTCAAAGAACTTGAAAAATCGGGTGACACATCCGACACAGCATACAACAAATTGAACAACCTTTACACAGAGTTCAAAGAACTTGTCGGCGACCCGCCGAAGACAGTAAAAGTATACTTTACAAACGGCGATAACTGGTCTGTCGTAAAAGCTTACTGGTGGGGTTCAGCAAGTGAAAACCCGACTTGGGAGACAAGTCCTACCTGCACCTATGTAAAGACAAATGATTACGGACAGAAGATTTACTGCTGTGACCTTCCCGCAGATGCACAGGGACTTATCTGGCGCAGTAATTCAGGCTCAGCAAAAACCCAGGATATTAAGGGACCGTTTAGCGAAAATATGGCTTGGTATCCCGACAAGGTAACAGGTGGCTCCGATACAACGGCTGACCCGAAAACTTGGTCAGTTAAATCTTGGACTTATTCGTAAAATATCAAACATAAACAAAAAACTGCAACCCAAATCCGTTGCAGTTTTTTATTATCGTAAAACTAAAAACTATATACTAAAAGGCTGTGATGAAAGCGTCACAGCCTTTAACTATGTATTATCAGTAACCTAAAATACCTTCTAATGAATCATCATTTTCTATCCATTCTTCAACATAAAGTGCTTTGAATGTTGTTTTTGTGGTGCGGATGATGACTTTTTTTATGCCGGCGTTGATGATAAGACGCTTACACATTGAGCAGGCACTTGCATTTTCGACATAGTTGCCTGTTGTGACTTCCTTGCCGACAAGGTACAAAGTGGCGCCCAACATCTGGTCACGGGGAGCGTGGATGATTGCGTTAGCCTCGGCGTGAACACTGCGACAAAGTTCGTATCTTTCGCCACGGGGAATTTTCTTTTCCTCCCTGATACAGTGACCGAGGTCGATACAGTTTTTGCGTCCTCTGGGTGCACCGACATAGCCTGTAGAAATAATCTGATCTTGGTTTACGATGATAGCACCGAAATTACGGCGAAGGCAGGTGCCACGCTCCAAAACGGTTTCGGCAATATCAAGATAGTAGTTTTCCTTATCAATTCTTGTCATAACTTCATCCCCCGATTTTGAATATTATTTATAGTTTTTTTATATAATTTACAAAGTTATTTTGATGACAGAGCCTTCAAGCACGAACTGCAAATGGGTTTGCCCTTGAAGTTTGTAAGGTCATCAGAGTTTTCGCAGAAGGTGCATTTCATACCGTAACGCTTGATGATAATGCCGTCATTGTCGGTGAAAAGTTCAACCGTGTCATCTTCGTTAAGGTTATAGGTTTTTCGAATGGGTTTTGGAATGACAATTCTGCCGAGTTTGTCAATTTTGCAGAGAAAACCTGCGGGTTTCATAATAACTCCTCCTTCTGTTTTTATGACATAATTTTACCAAAACTCGCCAATTTTGTCAACAGTTATATAATGCCAAAAGTGATATAGGAGGCACTATGATTTCGTATATTTTTGCGGGAATGATAACACTGAGTTTTGTCTATGCCGCGTTTTCGGGGAATATGTCTGCGCTGTCCCAATCGGTAATAGACGGCGCAAAAGAGGCGGTAGAACTTTTAATTACGCTTTGCGGGATAATGTGTATGTGGTCGGGCTTTATGGAAATAGCAAACAAGGGCGGACTGACGAAAGTTTTTTCAAAAATTCTGTCCCCTGTGATAAAAAGACTTTTCCCCGATGTAGATGAACAAAGCGACGCTTTTTCATATATTACTATGAATATAAGTGCAAATCTTTTGGGACTCGGCAACGCCGCAACTCCCTTGGGGCTTTCTGCTATGCGAGAGTTAAAAGGGAACAAAAGACTCGACACAGCAACGGATAGTATGGTCACTTTTGTTGTACTCAATACAGCATCAATACAACTTTTGCCGACAACGGTTGCGTCACTTCGTGCAAGTTACGGGAGCAAGTCACCTTTTGATGTGATTTTCTGTGTATGGATTTCATCAATTGTTTCCGTCAGCGTCGGACTTATTCTTGCAAAAACTTTGAAAGGGCGTAAAAAATGGAGTACATAATCCCCGCTTTTCTCGTGTTCACTGTCGTTTTCGGTCTTGTAAAAAGGATAAATGTTTTTGATGCATTTACAGACGGAGCAAAGCAGGGACTTTTCACTTTATATTCAATCGCACCGACAATGATAGGACTTATAGTTTGTGTCAATATGCTGAAAGCATCGGGACTTACCGATTTTATTGTAACTTTGGTAAAGCCTGTGACGGATTTTTTCCATTTTCCGTCGGAGATACTTCCTATGGCTGTATTAAGACCCGTGTCGGGCTCGGGGGCTACGGCACTTTTGACGGGAATATATAAAGATTATGGTGCAGACAGTTTTTTAGGTAGATGTGCAAGCGTTCTTGCAGGTTCATCCGAAACAACATTTTACGCGATAACAATGTACTTTGGAAGTATAGGCATAAAGAAAATCCGCCACACCTTGATATCGGCGCTTGCGGCGGATTTTACGGCAGTTATTATGAGTGTTGTTACCGTGAGTATTTTCTTTACTTAAAGCGAATTCGCAGAAGTTTTCCGAGTAGTTCTTTTCCGTGAAAAGGAAACAGCGGATACATATAACTTTTTCCCGAAATGGTTGTGTTTGTAAACAGTAGAATAATGTTTATTACTACGCCTATCGCAAACCCGAGAGAGTTCAGCACCCTTGTCAGTATGAGCAACAGTATTCGCATAAATTTCAGGCTGTAGCCGAATTCGTAGTTGGTCTGCGAGAAGTTCGCAATAGTGACAAACGCCATATATAAGGTTGCTTCCGCCGCAAACCAGCCTGAATCAACCGCAAATTCGGAGAAAGCAATAGCACCGATAATGCCGAGCGCAGAGGTAAGGCTTTCGGGCGTATGAAGTGCCGCAAGGCGCAGTCCGTCAACGCCTATTTCGATAATCAGCAGTTGCAGAAAAATCGGAATATTCTGCGGTCCTGTGTCAATAGTAAAGCGTAACGCCTCGGGTACGGAATCGGGATTTTGCAGGGCGAGCAGCCACAGCGGGGTGAGAATTACGGAGAAAATCGAAATCAGTATTCGCGTAAAGCGGATATATGTTCCCGTGATAGGGGGAAAGTAGTAGTCGTCTGCTTCTTCGAGCAAATCGAAAATAGAAGTCGGTAAAAGCAGGGCAGAGGGGGAGTTGTCAACAAGTATTACGATATTTCCCTTCAGTGCAACAGCCGCCGCAACATCGGGGCGTTCTGTATATTTTACTTTCGGAAAAGGGTTGAGCCATTTCTTTTTATACAACGCCTCAATAAGGCTTTGTTGATTCATCGAAAGCGAGTCGATATTAAGTCTGTCTATTCTTTTTGAAAGATTGTCGAGCAGTTTTTTGTCAACGCGGTTGTCCATATAGCAAAGAATAACATCGGTTTTCGATTCTTTTCCCACCGTGAAAGCACGAGTAGTAAAGTTTGTGTCCCTTATCCTTCGCCGAAGTAATGCACAGTTGAAAATAAGCGTTTCAACAAAACCGTCTTTGCTTCCTCGAAGCACCTTGTCGTCTTCGGGTTCACTTGTAACTCGTTGGGGGTATGAGCGCATATCAAGCATTACGCACTCGGTAAAGCCCTCAACGATAATGCAGGAAATACCGCTTAATATATTTTTAACCACGGTGTCAAGGTCGCCGATTACATCTACTTCAATATACGGAACACACTCGCTTGCAAATGTGCGGGCGTCTTCGAAATTTTCCGCCTTTGTATTTTTGTAGAAAAACTCCATAATCTTTTCCATAATCGCGTCGTTTGACAGTCCGTCAATGTAGAACATCACGGCTTTTTTGCCCGCTATCGTGATGTTCCTTTCGATGATGTCAAAACATTCACTGCTTCGCAATGTGGTTTGCAGTAGTTTTTTATTATCTTCAAAATTTTCTGTAAACATTTTGTTGTCCTTTCAAGAAATTTCTATTAGTATTACCAAATTTTTCTGTTTTAATAAATAAAATTTTCAAGGTTGCATATCCGTATGCAACTTTTTTCTTTTTATGGCGATAAGTAGTAGAACGATGAAAGGATGTAAAAATTGTCAAAGAAAAAACTGACAAAAAAAGAAAAAGATTTTTGTTCTTATTTTTGTGAAAACGGAGATATGGAGCATTCGGCAAAACTTGCGGGTTTTCAAAATCCGAAAAAGGCTTCAAATAAACTTATTTGCAGGTCAGACATTTGTGATGAAATCGCGAGAATGGTAAAAGAAAAAAACAAACTGAAATCATCGTTTGTTTTGATTGGACTTTACCGTCTTGCATTCTCAAATGTTGCAGATGCGGTGAGCCTTTTGTATGAAAACGCTCCGACAAAAGAGTTGATAAATTCGCTTGACCTTTTCTCTGTTTCGGAGATAAAAAGAACTGACAAATCGGTGGAGATAAAGTTTTTCGACAGAGTGAAAGCGCTTGAAAAACTTTCTACTCTTGACGAAAAGGAAAGCACATCTGCAAGCACGCTTTTGGATGCGTTGAGCAGCCAAGCGGAGAATGCCTTTGATGAGTGCGGTGATATAAGTGGAGTATAAGCCGTTTTCGAAAAAGCAGTTGCAGGCACTTTCCTGGTGGAAAAACTCGAAATACAAAAACTATAACGCAATTATCTGTGACGGTGCGGTGCGTTCGGGAAAAACATTCTCTTTGTCGCTGTCGTTCGTGCTTTGGGCATTTTCGACATTCGACGGGGGGCTGTTCGGGCTTTGCGGAAAGACGATAAAATCACTTAGGCGAAATGTGGTAATCCCACTTTTGCCTATTCTCAAAGAACTCGGATTTTCTGTCAAAGACAACATTTCTTCGAGCAGGATAACGGTAAGCGATAAGAAAAAAGAAATTACCCTTATCCTTTTTTCGGGGAAAGACGAGTCAAGCGCTTCGCTTATTCAGGGCGTGACACTTTCAGGTGTTCTTTTTGATGAAGTCGCCTTGATGCCTCGTTCCTTTGTTGAGCAGGCTCTTGCGCGCTGTTCCGTTTCGGGCTCAAAATTTTTCTTCAACTGTAATCCCGAATATCCCTACCATTGGTTCTACAAAGAATGGATAAAAAAGTGCGATGATAAACGTGCTTTGTATATCCACTTTACGATGCAGGACAACCCGTCATTGAGTGATGAAATGATAAGTCGCTACGAGAGCCTGTACTCGGGAGCGTTTTATCGCCGTTTTGTCAAAGGTGAATGGGTGTCGGTGTCGGGTGCTGTCTATCCCTTTATGGACAGCAGTATGTTTTGCCCTGTGCCAGATGAGGAGTTTCACGAATTTGTCGTATCCTGCGATTACGGCACTGTAAATCCCTCGTCGTTTGGTCTTTGGGGCAGAAAAGATTTTGTGTGGTATCGAATAGATGAGTACTACTTTGATTCAAAAAAAGAAGGCGTTATGCGTACTGACGAAGAGCATTATGACGCTCTTATCAGTCTTATCGGTGAACGATCTATCGAAGCAATTATTGTTGACCCGTCAGCCAAAAGTTTCATTGAGGTTATCAAAAGAAAAGGAAAATTCGTTGTTATGACGGCTGACAATAATGTGCTTGACGGCATACGCAAAACATCTTCTGCACTGAAAGAAAAACGAATCGTTATCTGTGATAACTGCGAAGACGCAAAAAGAGAGTTTTCGCTTTACAGATGGGATGAAAAGAAAAGCAAAGACACGGTACTCAAAGAAAACGACCACGCTATGGATGACATAAGATATTTTGTCACAACTTATTTGGAAAACGGCGATTCGTGTTTTGCAATCGCCGCAAAAAGATAGGTAAATCACGGAGGTTACATTGAAACTTATATCATCAAAAAAGAAAACATCAGATGAAAAAACTTGTGTGGTTTCTCCGTCAACCTTTATGGGACATCCGTTTTATGAGATAAACAGATACAACCCGTGTTCAAATCCGCAGATTTCTCTTTATTCATCTTTAAGAGAAGCGGTGCCGGTAATTGATGCCGCTATATCAAAAATAGTGCGGCTTTTGGGAACTTTCTCTGTAACTTGCGAAAAAAAGAAAGTTGAAAATGCCGTAAATTCATTTTTGAAAAATGTCAAAGTAAACGGGACATCAATAGGAATAGGGCAGTTTATCAGCACCTATTTCGACCAGCTTCTGACATACGGTACAGCGGTTGGCGAAATCGTTTTGTCAAGCGATAATTCGTCTGTTGACTCTCTTTACAACGCATCACTAAAGGATATCGAAATCGGTTACGAAACGAGCATTTTAGAGCCGATTGTGTATGTAAAGACCGACGGCATAAAAGCAGAAAAAGTACAGTATCAGCAGTTGATTTTACTCTCTCTTTTAAATCCGACTCCCGGAACGCTTGTCGGCAATTCAATACTTTGCGGGCTGCCCTTTGTGTCGGGGATACTCCTGAAAATTTTCAACACAATGGGTTTAAATTTCGAGCGTGTCGGAAATGTTCGCTTTGCGGTTACATACAAGCCTTCGGATAATTCTCCTTCTTCAAATTCAAGAAAAAAGGCAGAAGAAATCGCGAAGGAATGGAGCAAAGCTATGCGTGACACATCGCAAGTTTGCGACTTTGTATCTGTCGGTGATGTGTCGATAAAAGCAATCGGTGCGGATAATCAGGTACTTGACTACGATGTTCCGATAAAACACATTTTGGAACAGATTGTATCAAAACTGTCTATTCCGCCGTTTTTACTCGGGCTTTCTTGGTCAACAACCGAGAGAATGAGCGCCCAGCAAGCGGATATTCTCACAAGTGAAATCGACTATTACAGAACTCTTATAAATCCCGTAATAAAAAAGATAGTAAAAACTTTTTTGCGACTTACGGGAGAAACTTCGGACTTTGATATAGTCTGGAACAATATCAACCTGCAAGACGAAACAGAACTTGCAAACGCAAGACTCACAAACGCCCAAGCAGAGAAAATCGAAACTGAACTTTCGGGGGTGAAAAATTGAAAACGGGACAGGTGTTAAAAACTTTTGACAGTATCAGCGAAGAAGAAATGGCACTCGTAAATTCTTATTCAAGAAAAGAACTCAAAAGCGAAGATGTGTATCTTTTCTCGGTTGTGCTTTGCGACAACGATATCGACAGAGATAACGAACGCTTTACGGTGGAATCTCTTTTTGAACTCGAAAAACTTTTTGTCGGAAAAACGGGCATAGTTGACCACAGTATGAAAGCAGAGAATATGACAGCAAGGATAATTTCTTGTTCTGTCGAAGCGATAGAAGGCAGAAAAACAATGCTCGGTGACGACTATTTCAGACTTGTTGCAAGAGCGTATATTCCGATAACAAAGAAAAACGAAGACTTTATCGATATGATAGACACGGGAATATTAAAGGAAGTGTCTGTCGGCTGTGCCGTAGAAAAGGTCGTTTGCTCAATTTGTTCAAACGATATTCACTCAAACGCGTGCAGTCATACAAAGGGCGAAAAATACGGCTCAAAGTTATGCTTCGGCGAACTTATTTCACCTACTGATGCGTATGAATTCAGTTTTGTTGCCGTACCGGCACAAAAAGGTGCGGGCGTAATAAAGGCACATAAAGGAAAGGCAGATTATATGGAAAATATCAGAAAAGCCCTTGAAAAAGGCGAAGAAATCACGCTTTCAAAGTCGCAGTCGAAAAACCTTTTTGAGTACATAGTTACTCTTGAAAAAGGTGCAGAGGACGCAAAACTTTACAGAGAAGATTTGACAAAATCGGTAGTAAAACTCTCAGCCCTTTGCGACAACGAGTTGAAAACCGAAACACTTGAAAAAATTTTGTCAAAGCTTTGTACCAGCGAGATAAAAGAACTCAAAGCGGCGTATGAAAAAAGGGCAGAAAAAACAATGCCCGTAAAGCCTCAACTTTTTTCTAAAAGTGAAGGCGAAAAAACTCATAACAATACCCAATTCACAATTTAATTCGGAGGTAAACCATGAATGTAAATTTTAAGGGCTACGGCGAAAACGTAGCAACATTTATTGCAAGCAGTACGGTAGAAGCAGGTTCACTCGTAAAAATGAGTGCATCCGATACCGTTACACCATGCAGTGCAAACGATGACTTTATCGGCGTATGCGTAGGCGTTCGAAACGGTTACGCAACTGTACAGCTAGAGGGCTACGTTGAACTTGCAACTAGCGATTCAACAATCACAGCGGGCTACAACATCCTTGTAGCGGCTTCAACTGGCGTAAAGTCAGCAGAAAGCGGAAAAAGTTATCTTGTCGTAACAGTCGGCACAGACCGTGTCGGCATTATTCTTTAAGAGGGAGGCAAAATTATGGCTTTATATGAAAACATAACACTTGAAAAAGGTATGTACCAGACAGGCAAAAGCCTGACAGATGTACTCGAAAAAATAGACCCGAGCGAAAACTACAAGGGCACCGAACTTGACGGTTTAGACGCATTTTCAAGACAGCTCAAAAGATTTGACATCAAAGTAAGCGGAGTAGGTTCCGACTGTGTTGAGAAATTTTTTCAGACTTCAAATTCATCGGCACTTTTCCCCGAATATGTCAGCAGAGCGGTAATGCAGGGTATGGAAGAAGCAGACGCTCTTTCCGATATTGTTGCAACCGTAACCATGATTGACGGTATGGACTACCGTTCAATCACATCAAATCCGACAGACGATGACAAGTCACTTGCAGCAGTAGGCGAGGGTGCAGTCATTCCCCAGACAGTTGTAAAAACCCAGGAAAACCTTGTAAAACTTCAAAAGCGCGGAAGAATGCTTGTATCATCATACGAGGCTCTTCGTTTCCAGCGTCTTGACCTGTTTACGGTAACACTTAAGCAGATTGGTGCATATATTGCAAAAGCACAGTTAAACGACGCCGTTAATGTAATTTTAAACGGTGACGGCAACAACAACGCTTGTTCCGGTATCTCTACCGCAACAGCAGACACAATCACCTACGCTGACCTTGTTTCCCTTTGGGCGAGTTTGTCACCTTACAAACTCAATACTATCCTTGCCCCGACAGGCGCAATGACACAGATTCTCAAAATGGACGAGATGAAAGACGCTGTAGCGGGACTCAATTTCCAGGGCAGCGGCAAGATGGTAACACCTTTGGGTGCAAACCTCATTCACACTTCTTCCATTTCTTCCGACCTTATTATCGGTCTTGACAAAAACTGCGCTCTCGAAATGGTCAAAGCGGGCGATGTTACAACCGACTACGACAAGCTCATTGACCGCCAGTTAGAGCGTGCAACAATCAGCTGTATCGCAGGTTTTGCAAAGATTTTTGTCGGTGCTTCAAAGAAACTGACATACTAATCGGAGGTGGGCACCTTGAGTCTTAATGAAGTCATAAAGAGATATGCTCTGGTGTCGGGACAAAGTGAAGAAGAAATTTCAAAATACCTGCCGATTATTATTGACTGTATGGGCTTTTTCAATGAGAAGATAAGTGAAAGCACAAGTAAAACGGACAGAAAAAGGCTTGTTCACGCTTGTGCCGTTTTTGCCTACTACAAAGTAAATTGCTGTATGTCGGCAGAAAATCTGAGCCGTTTTAAGGCGGGCGATGTTGAGTTTTCCGTTGATGAAGATACAGTAAACAAGGCAAAGCAACTTTGGCTTTGTGAAAAAGAAGAAGTGTCTGATCTTGTCGGCTCTGACGACTTTGTTTTTTGTCGGGTGGTCTGATGAGTATAAAAAGCACAATAAGGTATGCAATGGAAAAGTATGCAAGTTCTGTTAAAATCGAAAAAGACGGACAGACTACATACAGCAAAGCGTTTATCCAGCCGTTAAGACGCCGACACAGACTTTATATAAACGACAAGATTATTCCGTCGGGATATTTCGATAATCAGTATGTTCTGTATATCGGCGACCCCACACATCCTTTTGAAAGAGGGATGAATACATTTATCACCCACGAGGGACAAAAATATACAGTAGTGACAAGTGAACAGTTCAAAGTCGGGAAAGACATAATCTATATTTGGGCAATTCTTCTTGAATATCAGAAAATGAGGGAGGACGATTATGACACAGATTGAGGAAAACATTGATGAGTTTGTAAAGAGAATAAAAAACGATGAACATTTGAGTGAATACACATTTGTAAAGGGATATTCCGGCGAAAAAATCCCGAATCCCATCACCAAAGTAATGATAGTGGTAGATACTCTCGATACCCAAATCAGTACCGAGTTTATCGGTGAATCTGCAGGCGAAAACCTTGTCGGAAGAATGTATGATATTACCCTGCGTTTTCGTGTGTATGCAAAGTCTTTTGACTCGGGTGATTCGCTGTCATTATGTGCAAACGCTTTGTATGATGCAATCAAAAGAAACGATGTGTCAAAAGTCTGTTCTTCAATAAAACTTTTTCCGATTTCTTACGAAAGCACAATGCGTACCGTATACAGAGATGTCAGTGTTAACCTTTGCTACTGCCTTTATGAGGAGGCAAGTGTATGAACCATTTGAGGATAACAAAAGGCACGGATATCTCACTTTCCGTCAACGAAACTGCGCTCTACGGTGTGACCGATTTTGTGTCGGACGAAAAGTATTCGCACTATGATATAAACGAGTTTTTGTCAGGTGAGCCTTTTGACACGGTAAATGAGCAAAAGCATTATGTACTCGAACTTGTCGCTCTTTCGCTTTTCGATTTTGATGTACTGTCAAGCAGTAACTTTACCCTGACCGTTTGCGACAAAAGCAGAACATATACATATGAAGGCTGTAATCTTTTAGAGAAAAAGCGAGTAGCAGACGGTGCAAAGAATGTTTGCGATAAATATACGATTACTGCAAAAAATATGACACAAAGCGAGGTAGAAGATGAATAACGAAAGATATTATGAATTTGCCGATGAACTTGCTCCCGATGACAGCGTAAGCATATTGTCGGAATTCTTGGAGCAGGACGCAAGACGCTTTGTGCGAGCATTTCTTGACGAACAGGAGGCAAGCGTAAAATGAAACTTGTACCCATGAGATTTTGCTCATACACTTGGCACCACAATCCAAAGTCGATTAAGATTATCAGCGACAAAGATGTTGTAAATCTTTGCTCACCGTATCAAAAGCATTTTTCAAAAGATTTCGGAGAAAATCTTCGGACCGTCAGCGGGGTAGGTGAACTCTACGGCGAAAACTGCCTTGAAGAATACAGAAACCTTGAAAAGGTTTATAAACTGAAAAAGCAGGGAATACTGAGTATTTCGAAAACAATCTGTATGTATGCTCTGTTTGAGAAACTTTCTCTTATCGGCGAAGCAAAGGAAAATGTGCTTACCTATGAATTCGTTTTCAAAGAGACAAAAAGCGAGAACACCGAAGATGATACAAGTATTATACATACCGTATCACAGGGAGAAACGCTGTGGGATATTGCAAATATGTATGAGAAAAAGATAGAAAGTTTAGTAAGTCTTAATCCGCAGATAAGATATATAGACGACCTGACAGATATAGAGAAGGTGAGAGTATGCTGAAATTTGTTTTTACAGATATTGAAGATACAAAGGTGCTTTTATTTTGCCCGCTTGCGTTGTCGATAAATCAGGAAGAAAACATTCCCTGTGACGATATGACGGCGGTTTTCTCTTATGAAAAAGTACCACAACTGAAAAGCGTTGTTGTATACGATGACGATATGATTGTTTTTACCGGCGTTGTTGATGAACAGCAAACTATAGTCTCAACGGATGGGGCATATTTGAAAATCTGTGCCCGTTCTATGGCGGCTGTTTTGATAGATAACGAGAGTATTCCCGTGACATATAACCACCCCAACGCAAATCTTATTTTTGAGAAACACGCAAAGCCTTTCGGTATTTCAAAATACAACGGAAGCGACAGCACATACTTCGGTGAACTTGTAATCAGCAAGGGTATGTCAAACTGGCAGGCGGTGTACAACTTTTTCAACAACTGTTTTTCAAAGACACCGAGAATAAATATACGAGGCGAACTTGATTTTTTATCACCATACGGAGACGAAGTCGTATTTTCCGCAGGTGACGGTGATATTAACTATATCTCTTTGACACAGACACAAAAGCGGTGCGAAGAAATATCAAGAGTGAATATCAAAGTTACAAATTCCTCCGGATATTTTTGCAAAGTGACAAACGAAGATGCACAAAAAAGAGGCATTACAAGGGAGAGATATCTCAACGCAGTTTTGACAGATACCCCGATGAAATGTGCCGATATGATGATATCAAACGGACGAAAAAACAGTTTTAATATAAAACTTATTTGTCAGGGCAGATACCTCGATATTTTGGGCAGGAGTGCAAAAGTAAAAAGTGAATTTTGCTCTGATGAAGAAAATCTTTATGTCAGCGAAGTTCGCTATGTGCTGAATTCAAAAAAAGATGTGACTACTGTCGTGCTGAAAAGGAAGGATGTCTGATATGTGGCTGACTGATTATGTAACGAAAAATTCTTTTTCAAAAGATGATGCGTCGCTCGGCAATGTCACAAGTGCATCGAATAATGAAGTTTCTGTCGGAGCGACAAATGACCGATTTAATCTTTGCTGTGTTGCACCCTACGGCATAGCCTATGTTCCGAAAGTCGGCGAAAAATGTGTTGTTTTGCCGACAGATGACAGGGATGTATGCTTGGGTGTTGTAGCACAGCAAAGGGATTTAGAGCCGGGCGAATTGATGCTTTTTTCTTCGGGCGGAGCAACAATTCTGTTGAAAAACAACGGAAAAGTTCTTATCAACGGACAGGAGGTTAATTCCTGATATGGATGTAAAAATTGAGAATAAAGACATAAAAACTCTTGATAACGGTGACACGGTTTACATAACGGGAACGGACGAAATCCGCCAAAGAGTAAAACTTGCCTGCTCGGTAAAAAAGGGCAGTTTTGTCTATGACAGAGAGTTTGGAGCAGAGGTATCGGAAAACATCTTTTCTTTTGAAAATGCAAAGGACAGGCTTGAAATTATTCTAAATGAAGCCGTAGTGAATATCCCCGATATTTATGTTGGAGTTGTTTCGATAACGGATGAAAATGATGCTTATACGGTGAACATAAGAATAAATTACAAAGGACAGGATATAGGTACGGAGGTGATAGTGTTTGAGTAGTTTTGATGAGATTTTACATAATATGGTAGAAGAATATGAAAGCAAGGCACAGTGTAAAATAAACGATGAATCAGACATAATGCTGAGGCTCAAAGTACTCGCAGGAGAATTGTATAAACAAAATGTTCAGGCTGATTTTGTACTCAGGCAGATGTTTGTAAATACAGCGACAGGCGAGTATCTTGATATGCACGCCCAGCGTAGAGGTCTTAACAGAAAAGACGCGACAAAAGCAAAAGGTGTGGTAACTTTTTATGCCGACACAATACCGACAGAAAATATCACAGTCAGCGCGGGTACGGTTATTTGCACTTCTTCTGATGAAGCAATAAGATTTGTAACCGATGAAGATGTAACTATGTACCATAATGTAAGAACGGTAACCGCTCCCGTAACAGCAGAAGTTGCGGGAAAAAGCGGAAATGTCGAAGCGGGTGCGGTATCTGTTATCGTAACACCTGTTGTTGGAATTACGAGCGTAAAAAATCTTAATGCGTTTGAAGGCGGAGAAAATGCCGAGAATGACGAAAATTTGCGAAAAAGAGTCCTCGAAAGTTACAAGGATATATCAAACGGTACTAATTCCGTATATTATAAGAAACTTGCTCAAAGTATAGACGGAGTATATTCTGCGGGAGTATATCCGAAAGCGCGAGGAACGGGAACGGTGAATGTATATGTCGCCGCAAAAGGCGGACCTGTCACTGCTTCTGTATTAAGTCAGGTTCAGGATATTATGGATGTATCGAGAGAACTGAATGTTGATGTCAAAGTTTATCAGGCAACACGACTGAATTACACATTGTATGTAAGACTCGAACAGGAAGACGGCTATGATTTTGATGAATTAAGTATCACCATAAGAAACAAACTGTGTGAGTATATAAATTCTCTCGGTATCGGCGTAGATGTTCTGCTGAAAGATATCGGCGAGATAATTTATCATACAGACGGAGTGAAAAACTTTACTTTTCTTTCCGCCAGTATGGATGTGCATCCGTATCAGTACCAGTATGTTTATCCGTATGACATCATATTCAGGCAGGTGGGAGAATGAGACCGTATATTTCAATGAAAAAAGCCCTCTTTGACACAGGGCTGTATGACTTTCAAAATACCACGGTTAACTGTGAGATTTCGGCATACGCTGTTGAAATTGAAAGGCTTGACAGTCTTCTTAACAGAATGCTAAACGAGGCATTTTTCCAGACGGCGTCGACCTACGGACTTACAAATTACGAACTTATTTACGGCCCGACAATGGACAACCTGCCACTGAATAAACGAAGGGATATGCTTATAAAGCGCGAAAGTATCTGTCGCAAAGATTTCACCTTGTCGGGATTTGACAAGGCGTTGTCGAGTTTTAATCTGGACTATGTGATAGACGAATTCCCGCGGTTTAATCGTGTTATGGTTTATGCCGAAGGCGATTACACCGAGGCCCAAAAAGAATGGATAAGGTCACAGGTCGAAAAAATACTTCCCGCTCATCTTGAATGGCAGGTGCTGTTTAATAGCATTTCGTGGGATGAACTCGACGAAAAAGATATGACATTTACGGAAATTGATGCTCTTGATATGTCGTGGGACGATTTTGATAACTTAACAGAGGAGGACGAATAATGGCATCTACTGAATATACACCGAATCTCGGCTTGTGCAAATGGAACGGAAGCGACAAGCCAAAGCGAGCCGATTTCGTTTCGGATAACAGTATAATTGATTCAACTGTCGGTTCGCACCTTGCAAATACCACAATGCATGTGACATCGGCGGAGAGGGCAAAATTTACAAACCCCTATTCGATTATATCCTATGTCGGAGACGGAGAAAGCACAAAGGAGATAAGCATTGAAAATACTCCGAAACTTGCGATAGTCGTGCAAAAATTCTATCCGCCCGTTACGGTAGATAACGATGGTAACACCTTGGTACGCAGTGGAATTGCATACTACGGAAGCGGCGGCACAAGCGGAATTACCATTTCAAGCAGTAAGGTGACGGTGTCGCAGGACGCACAGGCAGAAGACGGAATAATAAACTGCCTTAATGAAGAATACGGTCAATATATGTTGATTTTGTTTCGATAACAAAAAAGAAGGTGCAACCGAATTGGTTGCACCTTTGTTGTTTAGTATTGACGCGGAAGGACAATATCCGCTGTATCTGCTTTGAGTCTTTTCCTTTCGGAATAGCTCAAATCTTTGTCGTTTGAATAATGTCTTTTTCTCGGAGAATCAACTTTGTAAGCATCGCTATAGTCTGCTCTGCTTCTTGATTCATTTTTGTAGTCTCCTCGCTCGCGTGAATTACGAGCCTGGAGTTTTTTGAGTTTCTTTCTGTATGTAGCGGTAGCAACAATAAAGAAGATAATGCCGAGTATTGAAAGACCGATTAGTACAACGCCTGTGTAGAGTATCCACGTACCGTTGTCGCCTTTTTCTTTATTGTCCTTAATTGACGAAAAGTCTTCGGCAGAGCCGGCATCTTTTTTGTCGTCAATCTGGATTGCACTCCACTGGTTTGATTCAAGGTCTTTATCGTTGATGTCACTGATACCGTAAAGACTTGAAGCGTAGTCGGAAACAGAGCCCGCATTACCGTTTGAATTGTTTGAGTCTACATAGTTTCCGTCAGAATCGTAGTTGCCGTCGCCCGTGATGTAGTTCTCTTGCTGGGGAATGTACTCGGTTTCGACCTGCTGTGGTGTGTAAACCGTTTCGGGTTGATATTGCGTTTGCGGCTGTGGCGGTTCTTCTGTCTGCGGTTGATATTGGGTATAGGGCTGTTCGGTAGCCGGTGGAATATCTCCCGCGTCACCGATTTCGGCAACACCGTCGGTTGCAAAAGCGGCAAAAGCGAATATGGATAAACACATAATCAAACAGACTGACAGAGATATAATTTTAATTAAGTTTTTCATAAATATCACTCCCTGACTATAATCCGCAATTTATGGTCAAAAATTCTTTTTATTTGGTACTTGTTTTATTTTCCTGTTCAAATTTGCTAAGTGAGAAGTTCTTTGCAGAAGAACTGATAGTAATTTCAAGGCTTTCGCCTACTTCTTTGATATAGTTGTCGAATTCTTCCTGCTTGTAACTTTGTAAAACAGCTTTCTTCTTGTCTTTGTCACCGATGTAAGTGCTTATCTGCTCGGAGATAGGTTCTTTGTAGAAGAGGTAAAGAACAGCTGTGTTTCCTTCGCCGATAACCTTTGTTGAAGCAGTACCCTCAGATAGTTTCTCGATTTCTGCGACAAGGTCCTCGCCGATAGTCGAGTCTTTCATAATCTCGACATTTTCTACTGTCGGGTCATTTTCAACAGAGTAGTCGGACATATAGCGTTCAACAACGCTCTTGTAACTTTCGCCTGCATTGATAGAAGCGGCATAGTTTTCAAAAGCAGATGTGTATTCTGCGACTTTTTCCTCGGAGAAAGCAACATCAGCGTTTTCTTGTGATACTTCGCCTGTTTCAGTGGTTGCATTCTGAGGCTGTGACTCATAGAGGTTAGTGCTGAAGTATTTGTAACTTGTGTAGCTGTCTGTAAAGTATTTTGTAAGTTCTTCTTCGGGGACAGCCTTTGTTCCGTCTTCAGTGTAGAGTTTGTCGAAAACAGCCTCTTTGAGTGCAGAGTTGTAATATGTTGCTGTGTAGAAAGAATCATATGAAACACCGAGAGGTTCAAAGATGTCTTTGTACGGATTTTTGTACTGTTCGCCGTAGTATGCGTAGTACGGACCGTAGTCCCAGTATTCTTTACAAGACTGTTCGTAACCTGACAAAGTTGCTTCGTCAACTGTTGCACCGAGTTCTTTGAAAAGTTTCTGTGTTGCAAGAATATCTTTCATTGTTTTGTCGGCATTGTCTTTAATCCACTCGTCAGCGGTAGCCTTGTTGCCGTCGTCGTCTGTGATTTCGAGTTTAAGGAAAGATTTTTTTCCGTCGTAGGTTCCTTTTTCGGAATCGTATGTATCGAGTTTCTGAGCAAAGCCCTGAGCCTGATTATAGGCTGAGTACAAAGCATAGATATAAACGCCGATAGGAAGTTCTGTGTCGCTTGTTTTGTAGGAATAATCTTTGGAAAGTGAGCATGAAGCCGCCGATAAAGCGATAACCAAAGCCAAAACTACTGCGACAATTTTCATATAGTTTTTCATAAAATTACCTGCCCTTTATTTTATTAACTAAACTATTATACATAAAAATACTTTATTTGTCCATATATTGTGTAAAAAAAATCAAATATTCATTG
>JAGHTC010000029.1 GCA_018065465.1 Candidatus Ruminococcus equi | reverse complement strand
TGCTGTATTACTTGTTGCTGGGCTGGTATCTTATATTTTCCTTGCACCGAAAACAATAAGCGGTGATTGGCAGTTGACAGTAAATCCCGAAATTTCCTCAGATGCCACACCGGACGAAGTAGAAAACAGTGATAAAACTTACTATAAATTCAGCAACCCCGGCGAATACGGAGACGGTACATATAAAACATTCTATCAAGGTGGGGTAGAAGAGGGAGAGTATAAACTTTCCGAAAAAGACGGCAAAAAGTATATTGATATGGGTAGGGGAGAATTTGAATATACGATAACCGGCTCAAAAATTTTGAAGAATGCAAAACTTACTGTTATATATCCCGAATATACTGATGAAGAAACAGGCGAGACTTACCCTTCACAAGAGTATGTTTTTTATCAAGCACAAGCACCTGATTACGAAAAAGAAAGTTTCGACTCCTTTGAAAAAGATGAAAAGCTACTCGGACAGTGGGCAACAAACGAGCGTACTTTGACATATCTTATGTATACATTGTCATATACCGAAACAGTAAATTTTAAAGATAACGGTATTATGACGATACATTACGAAAGTGCTGATTTGGCACTTGACAGGTATATGTATTATGCTTATACAACAAAAGACAATGAACTTGAATTTAGCCTTGTAACTAATAAAATGTTCAAACAAAAAGTCAAATATGAATTTGACAAAAACGGTAATCTGAATTTTGTCGACGACAATACAGTTAAGTCGATTTTCTTTGACGAAGTTTTCGGAAGTTGCACTTTTTACAAACCCGAAAATCTGCCCGATATGACAACACAAAGTACAACAGTTGAATAATTATAAAGTAACTTTCGGATTTTGTATCCGTGAAATAAAAGCTGAAAGGATGGTTTTATGAAAACAAACATCACAAAACGTGCGATTGCTCTGTTTCTGTGTTTGCTCAGTATTACTTTGATGATAACTGCAAACATATCTGCATCAGCAGTTGAAACGGACGATATCGCAAATGTGGGCACAGCATCAAAAGCAGAACCAAGCAAAAACGAGTATGAGGTTGTTTCACCTGTACCGAGCGGTTCATCAATTACACCGATTGAACAACCGCATAGGCTCAGTTCCTTACAAGGCAAGAAAATTGCACTTGTAGGCGGAAGCTTCTCTGCTTCTGTTACTCATGCAGTAATCAGCGAGATGCTTCAACAGCAATATGGCTGTACAACATACTATATGACCGAAGAAATCGGAAAGAGCGGTACATATAATCCTAACAGCGTAAGTGCAAAATCAATAGAATTTCAGGATAACTTGAAAAAATATGGTATTGATGCCGTTATCTCGGGTAACTGCGGTTGCGGTATCTGTACTGTAAAAGAAACAGGTAACGGACTTGCTGCCGAATATGCAGGCATTCCTGCTGTTGTAGTAGGCGCAGAGGCTTTTGTTCCACAAATTCAATCCACAGGATACAACCGTGGTGTTCCCGTTGTAAGAACAGCGGCTTACCCCGGTGCTTTTGCCAACGATACTACCGAAGAACAACAACGAAAGGCTCGTGATGTCCTGTTTCCACAGATTGTTACTGCTTTGACTACCGAAATAACACAGGAAGAAGCAGATGCTATAGCCGGTGATATCGCAGGCGTACAATATGATGATATCGTATTTACAGGCTCATACGAGCGTGTTCAACAGTATTACGAAGTTTACGAAATGTCAGACGGCCTTACTGTTGTTCCTCCGACAAGAGATAAAGTTGACTATTACTTGCAATATACAACCTACAACGCAACGGATATAGTTAACTCAAGAAACGGCGAAGTTCAGGATGTTCCTCCCGCAAATAAAAAGATAATGGCTTATCAGGTAGCCGCTAACGCTATTATGGCAGGTTGCCCGCCTGAATATATGCCTCTTTGCATAGCAATTACCCGTTGCTTGGCAAATGGTAATTTCTACAAATCTCTTGCAAGTACACACGGCTGGACACCATATATTCTTGTCAGCGGTCCGATTGCCCGTCAACTCGGATTTTCTTACGAAGACGGTATGATAAATGAAAAGGCTAACAAACTGCTCGGCAGGTTTATGTCACTTGCTATGCTGAATCTTGCAGGCTATAAAATCAAAGAAAACAGAATGGGTACATTCGGATATATGCTCCCGTTTGCATTTGCAGAAGATGAGCAAGCCTGCCTTGAAATCGGTTGGAATCCGTATCATGTAGAAAAAGGCTATGACCTTAACACAAGCGTTGTCACCTGTGGCTCAACTCTTACATGGGGCAACCCTGTAGATGTAGGGACAACCGATGCAGACAAAGCACTGCAACTCCTTTCATGGGATGTTACCGAAAAACAGCAAAATGGTCTTGGTAATACTAACCCACGAGAAGCCCGTATGATTTTCTTGACTAAGAGCGTTGCTACAACTCTTGCTAATGGCATCAGTTCAAAAACAGCCTTAAAAGAAACACTTATAAATACAGCACGCAGACCACTTTGGATGCGTACATACGCTCATTATTGGGCGAATACAGGCTCGAAAATCCATTTGAATACAACTTTTGACCAGCATTATAACGATATAAAAAGAGGCTTATCAACAGAGAATGTTGAGCGTGATATAGTTAAAACCACAGAAGTACCACAGTGGCTTAAAGGCGTTGTACCGTTTGATACAATTGACACAACCCAAACTATTGAAGCAAATAACACCGGCTTTGTAATTACAGGCGGCGACACAAGCAGTCAGTTCCAGATTATGCCCGGCGGTGACTGTGCATCGTTTAATGTAAATCTACCGAGAAACTGGGATACATTAGTAGCAAACGAAGGTTACAGTCCTATAGGTAATTACAATCTTTAATGAAAGTCTAAAACAAGTATCGTAATATTAACAACACCAAAAGAAAGGGTGGTACTATGAAGTCAAATATCTGTAAGCGTTCGATTTCTATACTGCTTTGTTTGTTGCTCGTCATAAGTTGTATGATAATTTCTTTGACAGCAACTTCTGCCGCAGTATTGCCGGACGGTTATGAACACGATTTTGAAAGAGAAGGCAAAACTTACGAAAATATGGGTATTCTTGAAGATCAGTATGATTTGATAGAGCCTGCAAACAATAGATACCCCGTTATATCTCCAAGCAGTTTATACGATTGTTCATATCCTCCATTTTTTACAGGAACTTATGAACAAGTTGAAAATGAATTTCAAAGCAGAGGTATGACAGACGGTATGCCGATTGTTCCGCCGACAAAAATCAAAGCGGAAAAATTTATGGCGTATTCTTCATACGGTTATGATGAGGTAATTGCAACTGTCAACAACAAATCGGTTAAAGCGTATATGGTTGCCGCTAACGCAATTATGGCTGGCTGTTCTCCCGAACATTTGCCTGTTTGTATAGCGTTTACACAAGCATTGAGCGATAACGATTATCTCGATTCTTTGAGGTCGGGAAAACTTACTCCGATGATGTATGTAAACGGTCCTATGGCTCGACAAATTGGTATTGATTGTACTCAGGGTATGACAACCGAAGAAGCAAACATAAGCATTGGCCGTTTTATGGAACTTGCTCTTATCAACCTTGCCGGTATCAAGCGCACAAATGCTTTCGGTAATGTTCAACCATTGGTTTTCTCAGAGAATGAAGAAGTTTGTGAAAACATCGGTTGGAAGCCTCATCATGTCGAGCAAGGCTATGAACTAAACGACAATGTAATTACCGCAACCTCATTTTCAATGTGGGGCAATAATGTAACTCCTGCAACAGACTTACCGGACGAAATTATGAAAGTCCTTGCTTGGGATGTTACCGAGAAAAACTTAGGCGGTTTAGGTAGTGCATCTATTGAAGATAACGCAAAAGCAAAGAGACTTATATTCATCACAGAGTCAGTTGCCACCGCTTTATCTACAAAATATAAATCTAAAGAAGCGCTTGAAGGTGCTTTGGTAGAGAATGCGCGTCGTCCTCTTTGGATGCGTACTTATGCTTATTATTATGCTAATACGGGCGATGCCCTTAAAAAATCTTTCTCCGATGTTTATAACGAATTGAAATCTGCTAAATCCGAGGATGCAAAGTCAACTGCATCACCGCCTTGGATGAACGGTATCACTTATGCCAACATCGACACTGTTGCCACAATGACAAAGGGCAACACAAATATCATTATCACAGGTGACAGTTCCCGTAATAAAACCCAGGTAATGCCGGGTGGCATTTCGGTATCAGAAGAAATCAAACTTTCAAATAAATGGGATGCTCTTGTTACAAGCGTAAACTACAACCCGATTGAAATGTTCTATTTAACAGAACAAGACCATACAATAACACCTCCGACAAGTGTTCCGTCTGTACTTGTAAACGGTTCCTATCGTATCATAGACCCCGCAACACTTGACGCAGGCTTAACAACAAAGGGCACACTTTATTTTGATAAATCTACAAATACTTTACATTATTATTTGAACAGCGGCTCAGCAGAAGCAACAACTGTAATTGACCCCGAAAGCAACGCTTCGTTTATTGCATATCTTGATAATTTGGGCTATAACAGTTCGTTCACCGTAAGTAATCATAAAATATCTGCTGTTACTATCCGTCTTTCATCTAATGCTAAAAAGTTGACTACAAACACAACAGCGTTGACAAACGATTCTTTCAGCGGAATGAATCTTACCATTCACGCAAACAATAAGAACTCCTACGCTGCCGGCGGACTTGCTAAAGACGGCGCAACAGTAACTATGTCCGACACAGTAACTTCGTTTACGGCTGACTTTAACGGCGACATTGTTATGGGCGAGTCAACAAATGCAAAATTCGTGAAACTCAGTGGTACAACTGTTACTGTCGACCCGACTGTAGAAGCAGGCGCAACTGCTGTTATCGGCTCGGCAAACACAGACGGCACATACAGAACAATGACTTTTAATAATAGCGGAGACGGTACATATACTATCACATATAACACAGCAAACAGTTTAACAAATGATGTGTCCGCTTATTGTCTGAAAGGTACATTTAATAACTGGGAAGCAAACGATACATTTGCAAAAACAGATAACAGCGACATCATTTCTATCACCAAAGAACTACCAAAAGGTACTTATGAATTCAAGATTTATAAACTTGGTGCCGATGAATGGTATGGATGCAGCACTGCGACTACTATAACAGATTCTGTTTATCGTACTTCTTTGAATAAATCGAGCGACAGCAGTAATGTTACATTAGTTGCATCTGGTGGCAAATACGAATTCAAATATGAAATTTCAACTAAGAAACTTTCAGTTTATTATTCAGAGAACAAAGCAATGGATGAACAACCCACCGTACCGACCTCAAAAGAAAAGTATGTTCACGGTGACGCAAACTTAAGCGGAAGCATTGAAATTATAGATGTAACAAGAATTCAAAGATATCTTGCACATATCGATAATCTCTCACAAGAAGCAATACTTTGCTCCGATGCAAATGCAAACGGCGATGTCAATATAATTGACTGTACCCAAATCCAACGCTTCCTTGCAAAACTCTCTTGCTCAGAGAATGTCGGTAAAGAGTTTACTATCTAAATAAACATATGCCCATAGTACCAAATCGGTGCTATGGGTGTTTTTTGCCTATAAATGAACGGATATTAAAAATTTTGCTTAAAAACTACATTTTTAAACGAGCAAAAAAAGAAAAATCAATAGAGAATAATCCTTATTTGTTAATTTACCTTTACACGCATTTTCTTTGGTGATATAATCATATAAGATTATTTTGAAAGGTGATAAATAT
>JAGHTC010000053.1 GCA_018065465.1 Candidatus Ruminococcus equi | reverse complement strand
TTATCAATTGTCAATTATCAATTAGTTGATAACCCCTCTGCCGTGTTTTGCACGGCACCTCCCCTACTATGGGAGGTTAAGAGGTTTTAGAAAATTTTATATTGTCAGAAAGGGTTTGATTTTTTCAAATGCGGTTTTGCTGATACCGTCAATTTTTCCTATATCATCAACGCTGTCAAAATCTCCGTTATCCTCGCGATAATCGACAATTTTGTCGGCAAGTGTCTTTCCTATCTCACCGAGGGCGTAAAAGTCTTCTACCTTTGCCGTATTTATATTTATTTTTTCATATTCCATAGCGGATATTTGCGTTTTGTCGTATTCGATATGCTCATACCGCGTGTTGAAAAAGAAAATATCGGCACAAACAATAAGCACAACAAAAATCAGTCCGAGGATAATTATTATCCACTTGCCGTTTTTGAAAAAATCTTTCATACTACCACCGAAATCATTATACATAAAAACACAACTTCTATCAAGCGATAATGTTGACACAAAGTGGTAAATATAATAAAATGTATATAATGGGAAGTTTGTGCGTAACTTCCGAACTATTTTAAGCAAAGGAGGAAAGTTTTTGGTATTTTCAAGTTTACTTTTTTTGTTTTTATATCTGCCTGTCGTTTTACTGATTTACTATATCACTCCGCGAAAATTCCGTAATCTTCTCCTCTTTATCGTCAACCTGATTTTCTACGGCTGGGGTGAACCCGTCTATGTCGTTTTGATGATATTCTCAACCGCCGTTGACTATACCTGCGGATATTTTATCGCGAAATATCGCGAAACGGATAAGAAAAAAGCAAAAGGCTTTGTCCTTGCTTCCGTTATCATAAATCTTTCGCTTTTAGGTTTCTTCAAATACGCGGGATTCATATGCGACACCCTGAATTTCCTGCCGTTTCTCAACATTCCGAGTTTTCAGATTCCGCTGCCGATCGGCATAAGTTTCTACACCTTCCAGACAATGAGCTACTCCATTGATGTTTACCGCGGTGATGCCCCGATGCAGAAAAACATCATCACTTTCGGTACCTATGTTTCTCTGTTTCCGCAGCTTATCGCAGGCCCTATTGTCCGCTACAAAGATGTTGCCTACCAACTCGACCACAGAAAAGAAACCCTCGACGACTTTACAAAAGGCGTAAAGCTCTTTTGTGTCGGTCTTGCGAAAAAAGTTCTTATCGCAAACCAAATGGGTGCTTTGTGGGATTCTATTCTTGCTACCGGTCAGGATAACGGCTGGCTCGGCTCTTGGGCGGGTATTATCGCCTATTCTTTCCAGATTTACTTTGACTTTTCGGGCTATTCCGATATGGCTTGCGGTCTCGGAAATATGTTCGGTTTTGAGTTTCTCAAAAACTTTAACTACCCCTATATTTCAAAAAGCATTACCGAGTTTTGGCGCAGGTGGCACATCTCGCTCGGCACTTGGTTCAGAGAATATGTCTACATTCCGCTCGGCGGCAACCGCAAAGGCATAAAACGACAAATTATCAACCTGCTTATAGTATGGTTTTTAACAGGCTTTTGGCACGGTGCGTCGTTTAACTTTATCTTCTGGGGACTTTATTTCGGTATCATCCTTATACTTGAAAAATTCGTTCTCAAAAAAGTTCTCGACAAACTCCCCTCTTTTGTACTCCATATCTATTCGCTTATCATCATCGTTTTCGGCTGGGTAATCTTCTACTTCACAGACCTTACTCAAATGGGCGAATTTATTGTCAGTATGTTCTCATTCGGCGGTATCGCTTTCTCCCACGACGCTTTGTCGATTGTTATATCCTACCTGCCGTTACTCATTGTCGCCTGTGTTGCGTCAACTCCTCTTTTTGCAAAACTTTATGCAAAAGTACAGAATAAAAAATTTATGTGGATTTTTGAAACGCTGTTTTGCGTAGGTGTTCTCTTACTTTGCACGGCGTCACTCGTAAACCAGAGTTACAACCCGTTCTTGTATTTCAGATTCTAAATATATAAAAATTTATTAGAAAGGAAGTGTTAAATGTGAAAAAGTTTTTGAAAGCTTTACCTGCGATAATTTTCTCGTTTTTTATCGCGCTGATGTTGATACTCTTTATCGCTTTGCCGAAGGCTTCTTACAGCGAAACGGAAAAAAGATATCTGGCACAAGCACCGAAGTTCACATTTGACAGTTTCTTTTCGGGTAAATTCGGTGAAGAATTTGAAACCTACCTTTGCGACCACACCGCTTTTCGCACAACATGGGTAGGGCTTAACGCCTACTATAATCTTGCTGTCGGCAACAACGGTGCAGACGGTATATATCATTGTAATAACGGATATCTTATCAACGACCCGTGCGACAGTTCAAAACTTCATTCAAATATTGAAGTTATCAAAGAATTTGCAGACAAAATAAGCACAGACACAACCGTGCTTATTGCCCCGTCAACGGGATATATCTGCTCGGATGTACTGCCGAAAAATCACAGAGAATACCACGATGACGAACTTTT
Source organism: Candidatus Ruminococcus equi (assembly GCA_018065465.1). Taxonomy (GTDB): domain Bacteria; phylum Bacillota; class Clostridia; order Oscillospirales; family Acutalibacteraceae; genus Ruminococcoides; species Ruminococcoides equi. The sequence continues at coordinate 14,134 of JAGHTC010000053.1, read as the reverse complement.
CACCGATATGGAAAGCACACTCTCGTCATCGGCACATTTTGTCGATGTAAGAGAAGCGTTCAAAAAGGAATATCAAGACGGAAAACAAATCTACTACAAAACCGACCACCACTGGACAAGCGAAGGCGCATACACCGCATACAAAGAACTCTCAAAAGAACTTTCCTACACTCCGATTGACAAATCTGAATATGAAATAACTTCCTATGACGGATTTTACGGTACAACATATTCTTCATCGGGATTTTGGTATACAAAACCCGACACCCTCGAAGTCTGGGACAATAAAGCAAACGACGGACATATTCATATTGAAATCCAAGACGGCGCAGACACAATCGAAAGTGATGATATGTTCTTCTACTCTCATCTTGACGAAAGCGATATGTACCCCGTATTTTCGGACGGCAACCATCCGTACACGAAGATAACAAATAATTCAAAAGACGCAAGCGGAAAACTGCTGATAATAAAAGACAGCTTTGCCCACAGCCTTGCACCGTTTATCGCAGACCATTTTGAAGAAACGGTTATGCTCGATATGAGATACTACAAGCAGTCTGTTTCAAAATTTGTTGAACAGGAAAACTTTGACAAAGTGCTTGTCCTCTATTCGATAGATAACTTAGCGACCGATACAGATATCGCTTGGCTTGAATAATTGATAATTGATAATTGAAAATTGATAATTAAGGGAAAATCGCAAGCGATTTTTGGATTTATATTTGCTAAAAACTAAGTACTAAAAAAGGATGTGACGATTTAGTCACATCCTTTTTTTCTGAAAACTAAAAGTTTTGAAAAAATATAGTTCAATATAACTACCGCGATACTTACGATAATTTTCGACCACATTCCCTCAACATTGAACACCCTTTGGTCAAGTCCGACACCGACAAGAAACGGTACGCCGAACCACTCCAAAAAGCCCGTCGCGATTCGCGAAGCGGTGAATTTCCACAGTTCTGCCAAGGTAGTTTTTATCTTCCACGAGCGGGATTCAAACACCCAGATTTTGTTTGTTACAAAAGCAAACAACACCGCACATATCCACGAAAAAATGTTTGAAGATGTAACTGTCGATACCGTAAGTCCGAAAAGCTCAAACGGCGGTATAAGTTTCGTAAACAAAGCGTAAGTTCCCCAGCTGACAAGGGTAGTCAGCCCGCCGAAAACAAGGTACATTATTATTTCTTTGTATTTTTCCCAGTACTTCTTTATCATTTCACACCCGCAAAAACTTAGAATTCGTCGTTGTTATCATCAAAGTTGTCGTCACTTGCAATATAGATAGGTCTGTCTTTTGCTTCCATATATATCCTGCCGATATATTCACCCAAAATTCCGACAGAAAGTTCAATAATACCACCGAGGAAAAGCGTTGCACAAAGGGTGGTAACATAACCGGGTACTTCAACACCGAAGCACAGCGTTTTTATCAAAGTAATGATAATATAGATAAACGACGCAAGAGAAATGAAAAATCCGAGCACGGCAATAAAGCGCAACGGAGTTACCGAAAAAGCGGTAATACCGTCAAGGGCATATTTGAACAGCCCCCAAAGGCTCCATTTTGTTGTGCCGATAGTGCGTTCAACATTTTCATATTCAATCCACTTTGTGTCAAAACCAACCCAGCAGAAAATACCTTTTGAAAAACGCTGAACTTCGGAAAGTTTCAAAATGGCGTTTACCATTTTTCTCGACATAATGCGGTAGTCAACAGCGCCCTCTGGCATCTTTACATCGGAAATCTTGTTCTGGAAAGAAAAGAATATTTTCGATACAAACTGACGGACCTTGCTCTCGCCCTTCTGTTTTGCACGATACAAAGCGCAACAGTCGTGACCTTCTTCAATTCCCTGAATCATCTTCGGGAACATTTTCGGCGGGTGCTGCAGGTCGGCATCCATAACAATAACATAGTCGCCCGTTGAATGTTCAAGTCCCGCGTACATTGCGCTTTCTTTTCCGAAATTTCTTGAAAAAGAAATGTACTTCACATTGTCAAACCGTGAAGCAAGAGTTTTGAGCACGGGAAGAGTTTTGTCCTTGCTTCCGTCGTTTACGAAAATATACCTGAAACGATAGTCGTTTATCGTGCTGATAACAGCGTTGGTTTCCTTTACAAAATAGGGCAGAACTTCTTCTTCGTTGTAACAGGGAACAACAATATCAATCAGTTTCATACACACACCTCTGTCAATTTAGTTTTACTCAAAATATGGTGTTATTAAAAATTTTACATACTATGTATTGATTATATCAAAACAGTTTGAAAATGTCTATCATTCTGAAAAAAATAATTTATTTTTCAAAAAAAGTGTTTACCTTCATCAAAAAAGATGTTATTATGTAATGTGAATGAATATGCGTGGAGGATGTTAAAATGTCCCAAAAAGTTAAAAGTCAACCGAAAAAGATAAAACCGAGTTTTTATCAAAAATATCAAGGGCTGAAAAAAGACCTGTGGTGCGTTCGAAACCTGCCTTTTATTTTAGCCTTTTTAATTCCGTTTCTCTTTATGTTTATATGTTTCGCACTTGTCGGAGTATCTCCTTTCGGTCATAATCAAATATTAGTTACCGACTTGTGGCATCAATACTATCCTTTCCTGGTCGATTATCAGGACAAGCTCCAAACAGGAGGCTCACTTTTCTGGACTTGGCACAGCGGCGGCGGTACAAACTACCTTGCTTTGATGTCCTACTACCTGGCTTCGCCCTTAAACTTCCTTTCTGTTTTTGTTCCTGCTTCTTGGCTTCGCGAATTCTTGTATGTAATCACCTGTATGAAAATCGGCTTTGCGGGACTTTTCTTTTCTTTCTTTTTGAAAATCACTTTCAAGAAAAAAGATTTGTCTATAACCGCTTTTGCCGTTGCTTATGCTCTTTGCTCATTTATTATGGGTTACTACTGGAATGTCATCTGGCTCGACACGGTGGCGCTGCTTCCCTTGGTCGTAGCCGGTGCAATCTCTCTTTTGAGGGACGGAAAATTCAGGCTCTATGTAATTGCCCTTGCGCTTTCCATTCTTGCTAACTACTATGTAGGACTTTTCACCTGCTTCTTTGTACTGCTGGTGTCAATCTGTTACTGCATAGTCGAATACAAAGGATTTAAAAACATCATCATCCGCTTTTTGAAAATGGCAGGTTGTTCATTACTCGGTATAGCAATGTCGGCTATCCTCACCCTTCCTGCTTATTTCGGACTTTCACGCACCCATTCCGTTGCAAACAGTTTCCCGACAACATTTGCAATAAATATAGGTTCAACAAAAGACTTTGCCGGCGTTATGGAGGCTTTGCATAAAATCCTTGCAAATTCGCTGTCTTTCATTGAGCCTACGGCAAAAGAAGGTTTGCCGAACATCTACTGCGGTATTATCGCCATCGTTTTGGGCATACTCTTCCTTACTTGCAAAAAAATCAAAGTTCGCGAGCGAGTCGCCTGTGCCGCTCTTCTTGTGTTCTTTGCTTTGAGTTTTGTTATAAGACAACTCGACTATATCTGGCACGGCTTCCATTTCCCGAATATGCTCCCGTACAGATTTTCTTTCCTCTACTCGTTTGTGCTGATATATATGGCATACAGGGCTTTTATGTTCATAGACAGTTTCAAGATATATCAGGTCTTTATCGCGGTTGGAGGCTTTGCGCTTATTATTGCTCTTTCGTCGAAATATGATACAACAACTACTATAATTGGCTCTGCGTTTATCGGTTTTCTTGTTATAGTATGGCTGTTCCTCTATGTACTGAAAATTGTCCCGAAGGGTGCATTTGCACTTGCTTTGCTGATAATAGCCATTGCCGAAGGGGCGTGCAGCGCATATATCGGAGTCAAAACTGTCGGCACATCCGACGGCACATATTATCCTCTCGGCACAACTTCAACACAGTCTTGTATCTCTCATCTTGAGCAACTCGAAGCAAATACAATCGACCTGCCCCACACCGAAGTTACAAAATATTATACATTAAATGATAACGCGCTGAACGGATTCAACGGACTTTCAATGTTCAGTTCGATGACTCCCGAAAATGTCGCAAAATACTACGAAAAAATCGGTCTTCCCTCGTGGCCGACTTCAAACAGATTTACCTATCAGGAGAGTTCACCGTTTACTAACCTTATGATGAATATGAAGTATCTCATCTCACCCCACGGTGTATATCTCGACAAAAACCACAACGCCCTTATCTATCAATCGGGAAATGTAAAATTGCTCCAATGCAAAGAATATTTACCGATGGGCTTTATGGTAAACAGCAATATTCAAAACTTCTCGGTAGATACAGCAAAAGAAAATCCCTTTGATAATCAAAACGATATTTTCAAATATGCTACGGGAATTGATGAAAAGCTTTACGAATATCTTGAGGTCAAATCACAGGGACACACCGACTACGACAGTTTCCCTGTTAATAAACAATCTTACGGCAAATACTCATTCACCGTAAAAGAGGGTACGGATAATCCACATCTTAAATATAACTATGAAGCACCGTTTGACGGTACTGCGCTGATATATTTCTCCGCTACGGGATGCACCGATGCTACGCTGAAAGTAAACGATGCCGACCTTATGACCTGCTACAACAAACGCCCGTATATTATGACTTTGGGTAATGTAAAGCAAGGCGACAAACTTTCCGTATACGGCACGATAGAAGACAAAACTTCCGGTACGATAAATGTTTACTGTGCTATGCTCAAAGACGATGTCTTTATGAAGGGCTATGAAAAATTACAAGAAAGCACACTTTCCGCCACAAAGGTGACCGATACCGCAATAGAGGGTACTATCACGGCAAAAGAAGACGGCGTTTTCTACACCTCTATCTCCTACGACCCGGGCTGGTCGGCAACTGTTGACGGAGAAAAGGTAGAAGTTACTCCCGTCGGTAATGCTTTGGTCGCTTTCAAACTTTCAAAAGGTACTCACGAAATCAAACTTTCCTACACTCCCGAAGGTTTTGTGGTAGGCGCTGTTCTTACCGCTGTTTCAATATTAATCTTCGCTTTCCTGTGCTATATAACAACAAGGAAAAAGAAAGTCAGTTAGTAAAAAAGGCTGTGACGAGAGTCACAGTCTTTTTTAGTATTTAGTACCTAGTATTTAGTTTTTAGTATTCAGAAAACTATAAATCGTAAATTGCGTAGCAATTTTCCCTTAATTATCAATTGTCAATTATCAATTATTCATTATGTCAAGCCTCGTATGCCTACGCTGTTCCTCAAATAACTCCTGCTCTCGTGAATTTTTCCACAGACCTTTGGCCTGCTCCAAAATTCATGGTTCGCCAGTCGTAATTTGAGGGCTTCGGCACTCGGCTCTTCTTATTCACTATCCAATTTCAGTACCGCCATAAATGCTTCCTGCGGAACTTCAACCGAGCCTAACTGTCTCATTCGTTTTTTACCCTCTTTTTGCTTTTCAAGGAGTTTCTTCTTTCTCGTTATGTCACCGCCGTAGCATTTTGCAAGAACATCTTTTCTCATCGCTTTGACGGTTTCTCTTGCGATAATTTTCCCGCCGATACACGCCTGAATCGGGACTTCAAAAAGTTGGCGCGGAATGTTTTCTTTGAGTTTTTCTGCCATCTTTCTTGCTCGCGGATATGCCTTGTCCGCATGGATGATAAACGACAAAGCGTCAACCGTTTCGCCGTTGAGCATAATATCGAGTTTCACAAGTTTTGACTCTCTGTATTCCTTGAATTCATAGTCAAACGAGGCGTAGCCCCTTGTTCTCGATTTCAGCGTATCAAAAAAGTCATAGATAATTTCAGCAAGCGGAAGTTCGTAGTGAATATCAACCCTGTCAGAATCAATATAGTCCATACCGATAAAAGTTCCGCGTCTGTCCTGACAAAGTTCCATAATATTTCCGACATAGTCGGCAGGAGAATATATATGCGCGTCGGTGACAGGTTCTTCCGCCATGGCGATAAGTGCGGAGTCGGGGTAGTTGGTCGGGTTTGAAATCATTTCCACCTCGCCCGAAGTCCTTGTTATCCTGTAGTTTACACTCGGCGCGGTAGTGATAAGGTCCAGATTATATTCGCGCTCCAGACGCTCTTGAATAATTTCCATGTGCAACAGTCCGAGAAAACCGCAGCGATAGCCAAAGCCGAGGGCTACAGAAGTTTCGGGCTCAAATGACAAAGATGCATCGTTGAGCTTTAATTTTTCAAGCGCATCACGCAAATCGCCGTATCTTGCACCGTCAACAGGATAAATACCGCAGAATACCATCGACTGAACTTCTCTGTAGCCGGGCAAGGGTGTGTCGGCAGGATTAGAAGTAAGCGTAACAGTATCACCGACATTTGCATCCTGCAAACTCTTGATAGATGCAGTAATGTATCCGACTTCGCCGGCATACAGTCCTTCTGTCGGCTCAAGGGATGTTGCAAGCATATGACCGCATTCAACAACGCTGAACACAGAGCCTGTTGCCATCAGTTTGAACTCATCGCCTGTGTGAATTTGTCCTTCTTTTACTCTTACATATATAATAACGCCCTTGTAGGAGTCATATATCGAGTCAAAGATAACCGCACGCAAAGGAGCGTTTACATCCCCCGTCGGCGCAGGTACATCGGTAACAACTCGCTCCAAAACATCGTGAATGTTTATTCCCGCCTTAGCCGAAACACAGGGAGCATCCTGTGCGGGAATACCGATTACATCTTCTATCTCATTTTTTACTCGCTCGGGGTCGGCAGAGGGCAAATCAATCTTGTTGATAACAGGCACAATTTCGAGCCCCGAGTCTACCGCAAGATAGGTGTTTGCAAGAGTCTGGGCCTCAATTCCCTGGGAAGCGTCAACAACGAGTATAGCACCCTCACAGGCGGCAAGTGAACGGGAAACCTCATAGTTAAAGTCAACATGTCCCGGTGTGTCAATAAGGTTAAAGCAGTAAGTTTCGCCGTCATCTGCCTTGTACTGCAAGGTAACAGCGTGACTTTTTATCGTGATACCGCGTTCACGCTCCAACTCCATATCGTCGAGTATCTGGTCTTCCATATCACGGGACGCAACGCTTTCGGTAAGTTCGAGTATCCTGTCCGCAAGTGTGCTTTTGCCGTGGTCGATATGAGCAATTATGCTGAAATTTCGTATTTTGTCCTGAGAAAAAGGCATATTATCACCCTAAAAAATTACTATGGGTATTCTATCATAAAGCGTAAAAATTGGCAATACAGTTCTGCTCATCATCAAAAATAATTCTGAAAATTACAAAATTTTAATGATATATTCGAAAAAATAACTAAATTGTGAACTAAACCCCCTTGTAATTTGTAAAATTTGCATGTATAATATATATGCAAACTTTATTAGGAGGAATTTTCATGAAAAAAGTTCTTAGCATCGTTCTCGTTGCTTTGCTGTTAGTTTCCACAACTGTTATCGCAGTTTCTGCCGAAAGCCGTTCATGGTTTGAAGACGGTATGATTTCTGTAAAAGAAGCAGTACAACTCTATAACGAAGCAAATGAGACAAAAATCGAAACACACAGGTATTATTTCCAAGTTCCCAACGGCAAAAACGGCCCTGTTGGCGTGGACGAATCAAACCCGGATACCTATGGTAAAAAGGCTCCTTCTTGGTTCCATGAATTTGAAGACGAAGAAGGCGTTACCCGTACATCCGACTGTGCTCTTTACTGGTGGGGTTGCTTAGACGGTCCTAACTGTGAAGACCTCGATGTTCCGTGGGGCGACGGCGGCTGGGTTGGCTACCTCGTTGAGAAAGACGAAGCCGGCGTTTACTATGCAGACGTTCCCGCTTCTGTTACAACCATCATTTGGAACAACGGTATCAACGGCGGTATGGATGATACTCTCCCGATTTATTTCTTGGCTGCTCAGTCTGTCAACATCGGTAGTGAGTATTATGACCCGGGTGAATCACCCCTCTATCCCGAAGGCGTTGAAAGTTTTGACAACATGGTTTACATTATCGACCCCGATAAGGTTTCTATCAGTGATTACTCATTGAAGCAGACCTGCGGCGGTGAGTGGTACTTCTACTATGGCAACGGTTGCTATGGTACAGTTAAAGGCGGAGAAGAAGATATCGAGAAAAACTGTATCAACCCCGACCACGACCACTCTGCTCCCACATACAAGCTCGGCGATGTAAACGGCGACACAGTAGTTGACGTTGTAGACGCTACAATCATCCAGAAGGCTTGCGCCAGCCTTATTGAATTAAACGATATTCAGAAGCTCGCTGCTAACGTTTGCGGCAACGGCGTTGACAACATCTCCGTTATGGACGCAACTCGTATCCAGAAGTTCTGTGCTCACATCTGCAACCTCGATGGTTCAGAACCGTGGATTGACCCCGAAGGAAAATAATAAATAGCAATTTATAAAAGTTTTCCCCGCTGATTTTTCAGCGGGGACTTTTTTATTATAGTAAACCGAAACTCCTAACTCCTCTCTCCTCACTCCTCACTATTTATATACTTATCACTTTCACCAACTATCCCTCCGAAAAATCTAACGGCTTGCCACCTCCCCTCGCAAGGGGCGGCTATAAGGTTTGAGGATTTTTATTTTCTTAATACTTGTTTTCTATATGATTTTATGATAGAATAAGGTGTATTTTTATGTTTACATACATCGGAGGTAAATTATGGCAGAACTTGCAAAATCCTACGACCCGAAACAGGTTGAGGAAAAAATCTATGATTTTTGGCTTGAAAATGATTGTTTTCACGCCGTAATTGACAAAGAAAAAAAGCCTTACTCCATCGTTATGCCGCCACCCAACATCACGGGACAACTCCATATAGGCCACGCCCTTGACAACACCTTGCAGGATATCATCATCCGCTACAAGCGTATGCAGGGTTACTGTGCTTTGTGGCTGCCGGGTACCGACCACGCATCTATCGCTACCGAAGCAAAGGTAGTTGAAGCAATGCGCAAAGAAGGTCTTACAAAAGAAGACTTGGGCAGAGAAGGCTTTTTGGAGCGCGCCTGGGCATGGAAAGAAGAATACGGCTCACGCATTACAAAGCAGTTTAGAAAAATGGGTACTTCCTGCGACTGGAAAAGAGAACGCTTTACCATGGACGAGGGTTGCTCAGACGCGGTAAAAGAAGTTTTCGTAAGACTTTACAACGAAGGACTCATCTACCAAGGCGAGCGTATCATCAACTGGTGCCCGCATTGCAGAACTTCCATCTCGGATGCCGAGGTTGAATTTGAAGAACAGCAAGGCCATTTTTGGCATTTGCGTTACCCGCTTACCGATGGCTCAGGATATCTTGAACTTGCAACAACCCGCCCCGAAACACTTTTGGGCGATACCGCTGTTGCCGTTCATCCCGATGACGAACGCTACAAGGACCTTGTAGGCAAAACTTTGACTCTTCCGCTTGTCGGCAGAGAAATTCCGATTATCGCCGACGAATATGTTGAACAGGATTTCGGTACAGGCGTTGTAAAAATCACTCCTGCACACGACCCCAACGACTTTGAAGTAGGACTAAGGCATAATCTTCCTATCGAATGTTGCCTTACAGAAGACGCAAAAATCACCGACAATTACGAAAAATATGCCGGTATGGATAGATACGAAGCAAGAAAAGCCATCGTCGAAGATTTAGACAAAGGCGGTTTCCTTGTTGAGATTGAGGACTACTCCCACAATGTCGGCACTTGCTACCGCTGTCATACCACCGTTGAGCCTTATGTATCAAAGCAGTGGTTTGTCAAGATGAAGCCTCTTGCCGAGCCTGCTATCGAGTGCGTAAAAGACGGAAGAACAAAGTTCATCCCCGAGCGTTTTGATAAAATCTATTTCCACTGGATGGAAAATATAAAGGACTGGTGTATTTCCCGTCAGCTTTGGTGGGGGCATCGTATTCCCGCCTACTACTGTGACGAATGCGGTGAAGTTGTTGTCGCAAAAGATATGCCCGAAAAATGCCCGAAATGCGGTTGTACTCATCTTACACAGGACGAAGACACCCTCGACACCTGGTTCTCATCCGCTTTGTGGCCGTTCTCGACTCTCGGCTGGCCAAACGATACCGAAGACCTTAAATACTTCTACCCGACAGACACATTGGTCACAGGCTATGACATCATCTTCTTCTGGGTTGCAAGAATGATTTTCTCCGGTATGCACAATATGGGCGATGTTCCGTTTAAGACTGTCTTCATTCACGGTCTTGTCCGTGACTCTCAGGGCAGAAAAATGAGCAAATCACTCGGCAACGGCGTTGACCCGATTGAGATTATCGACAAATACGGCGCAGACGCTTTGAGATTCTTCCTTGCAACGGGTAACTCACCCGGAAACGATATGCGCTTCTCCGTTGAAAGAGTTGAGTCCTGCCGTAACTTTGCAAACAAACTCTACAACGCGTCGCGTTTCGTTTTGATGAATATCGAAGGTCACGAAATCGAGCAAAAACTTCCCGAAGACCTGGCTATCGAAGACAAGTGGATTCTTTCATCGCTTAATACTCTTTCAAAAGAAATGACCGAAAACCTCGACAAATTCGAACTCGGTATTGCCGTACAGAAACTCTACGATTTCGTATGGGACTGCTACTGCGACTGGTATATCGAACTTGCTAAAATCAGGCTTTACGGCGATGATGAAAAATCCGCACAAAATGCAAGAGAAGTCCTCGTTTATGTCCTCGACAAAATATTAAAACTTCTGCATCCGTTTATGCCCTTCATCACAGAAGAAATCTGGCAGACCATTCCGCATACGGGCAAAACGATTATGCTTGAACTTTATCCCGAATTTACAAAAGAGCTCGACTTTGAAAAAGAGTCAAAGCAGATGCAAAAGATTATGCAGGCTATCACTGCTGTCAGAACTCAGCGAAGCGAAATGAATGTTCCGCCGTCAAAGAAAGCAAAAATCTTTATTGAAGCAAAAGAAAAAGATACATTCGCTCTCGGTGAGCAGTTCTTTATCAAACTTGCATCGGCAAGTGAAGTTGAAATCGGCGACAAATTCGATATCGACTCTGCAGTTACCGTCGTTACAAGTGACGCAAAAATCTATATCCCGATGAACGAACTTGTTAACAAGGAAGAGGAACTCGCCCGCCTTAACAAGGAACTGAAAACGACAGAAAACATGCTCGCACAGGATGAGGGCAAATTAAATAATCAAGGCTTTATGAGCAAAGCACCCGCCGCAGTTATTGAAAAAATCAAAATGCAGGCACAACGCGAAAGAGAAAAAATTGCTTTGATTAAAGCCGCAATAGAAGACCTTAAATAATCAAATTAAAAATTGATAATTAATGGAAAATCGCAAGCGATTTTTGGATTATTTAATTTTTCTAAAAACTAAATACTAGGTACTAAAAAAGCTGTGACGATTTTTCGTCACAGCTTTTTTCTGCAAAAATCTTTCATACAACAGTTTTCGCACATCGCTTTTCTTGCTGTACAGACTGCCCTGCCGTGCATTACAAGTCTGTGGCAAAAGTCACTTGACTCGTCAGGGGGCAGTAGGTCACGAAGGATGAACTCGATTTTTTTCATATCTGTTTCATCGTGAAGCCCGAGCCTTCTCGTTATCCTTATACAGTGAGTATCAACAACAACCGCGCCGGGCGCGTTATATACATCGCCCATAATAAGGTTTGCCGTCTTTCGACCTATCCCGGGCAGGGTGATAAGTTCTTCAAGCGTTTTCGGTACTTCGCCGTCAAATTTTTCTACTATCATTTTTGAGCAGACAACGATATCCTTTGCTTTTGTTTTGTAAAGCCCGCAGGACTTTATGTATTCTTCAACTTCTTCGGGCGTAGAGTTTGCAAATTCATACGGTGTCGGGAATCGCTCAAACAATTTGGGTGTTACCATATTTACCCTGTTGTCGGTACATTGAGCCGCAAGTCGCGTTGCAATCAGCAGGTGGAACGGGTCTTTATATTGCAAAGAACATTCGGCTTTGGGGTATTCTTTTTTAAGAGATAAAACCGCATTTTTTGCGATATCTTTTTTCGTCATAATATCACCTTTACTAATATAACACGAATTTTACGGCTTTTCAACGAATTTCGCAAAAATCCGTCTTGTGTCAGTGTTTATCGCAATCTACAAGGTATTGTATAGCAGAAAAAATGTTATGTAATTTTTCTACATATAAAGCACCTCGTTTTGCATTATTTCTACAAAAATGCGCTTTTGGTGTGGATTTTATTTTTATTTGGTGGTACAATGTAATGTAGGTTATTGTAGGGGGAGTAGTATGTATCAGAATTATGTATTCGATTTATACGGCACCCTTGTAGATATTCGTACCGATGAATCGGCTGATGAATTTTGGGAGAAAGTAGCAAAGATTTTTCTTTCCTACGGTGCTGTTTACAGCCCGAAAGAATTAAATTCTCTTTACCGCAAGTACACTAGAAGAGAACTTTTTTCCACTATCCTTTCTCATCCTAACTACAAATCCCCCGATATCCACCTTGAAAAAGTTTTTTCAAAGTTACTCAAGCATAGAGGTGTTACCCCTACATATCACAAAGTAAAAGATATTATGTGGGAATTTCGCAAGGCGTCAACCAAGTTTATAAAACTTTACGACGGAGTTATTGATTTGCTCGATTCTCTTAAAGAGAAAGGAAAGCATATCTTCCTTTTGTCAAATGCACAGGAGTATTTTACGGTACCCGAGTTAAAACTTTTGGGTATTTACGATTATTTTGACGGCATACTCATCAGTTCGCAATGTTGCTGTACAAAACCCGACAAACACTTTTTCAATATCCTTTTCGACAGATACAATCTCGAAAAAGATAAAACCGTGATGATAGGCAACGACTGGCACTACGATATTGAGGGCGCGTATAATTTCGGTATTGACAGCCTATACATTCATCAGGATATTTCTTCACCTATTGATAATATAAAACTAAAATCCAAGTGGAGCATTTTAGACGGCGATGTAGAAAAAATCAAGCCGTTGATACTAAGGTAAGCAGGAGGTTTATATGAAAGCTAAAATAATAGTCCCGATTATAGCGTTTATAGTTGCATGTGCGGCGCTATTGTTTTCTATTGTCACTTTCATACGCACTATTATAAGAGGAGAACTCGTCTGGATAGGTGCCCTGCAGGTTACCGGTACTGCTTTGATAGTAGGTGTATGTGCGATTACGATTTATCTTGCAAAGTCTTCCGAATATGACGAAGACGAAGAAGAGGACATCGAAGACAACGAATACGAATCCCACGAAGTATCTGAAAACAACGAAGAAAACAGCGAAGAGATTATTGAAGAAAGCACAGAAAACAACGAAGAAAATCCCGTTGAAAGCGCAGAACAGGAAGAACTTTCTTCTGACGAAAACTTGCTTTCCGACCTACCGAAAGTTGAAGAATAACGCTATGCCCTGACATTGGTCAGGGCTTTTTTATATGTGAAAACAGCAGAAATTCAGAAAAATTTATTACCGTTTTTTATTTTATGTCGAAAATTTATCCTTGATTTAGTGTATTAAAGCACAAAATAGTATATTTCTTTACTAAACATATATAAAATATATGTAGTATGATAAAATTCAAGTGGTGATGTGAATGATCTATATTAAAAGAATTCGCGATTTACGAGAAGACCACGACAAGACTCAAAAAGAGATTGCCGAAATTCTGAAAACCTCTCAACCTATGTATGCGCGTTATGAGCGTGGTGCTAACGAATTGCCGATTAGACATCTTATCGCCCTTTCAAAATATTATAATGTAACAAGTGACTATATCCTCGGATTGTCCGATAAAAAAACATAACCTTGCCAACCTTTCGGCAGGGTTATGTTTTTTTAAATTGATAATTGAGTTAGGAATTAGGAGTGAGGAGTTAGGAGTTTCGGTTTGTTGATTTATATTTTCTAAAAACTAAAAACTAGGAACTATATACTAAAAAAAGCTGTGACGAAATCGTCACAGCTTTTTAATGTACCCTGAAAACTGAACAAAGTGGAGGTAAAGGAGAAATAAAGTGTGTGGATTGACCAAAGGAGATATGGTCAAGCCCTCGACCTATTAGTACTGCCAAGCTAAACACGTCACCGTGCGTACACACGCAGCCTATCAACCTCGTAGTCTACAAGGGGTCTTACTTG
>JAGHTC010000061.1 GCA_018065465.1 Candidatus Ruminococcus equi | reverse complement strand
GAAAATAGTGGTAAAATAAAAAAATAACCCTATCTCGGAGGATAATATGAGTAGTTTTAAAAGAGAAGAAATAGCAAACAAAGTAAATTTCAATACCGTATTTGACAATAAATTCAAAACAATGCGGATTTCTTTGATTGCGTACTTACCCCTTGAAAAAGAAACCGTGTCTGAATATGCTTTGCTGACAAAGGTTTTGTTGCGTTCGTGCGAGCGCTACCCCGATTTTACCTCTTTGTCAAAGAAACTTTCGTCTTTGTATGGTGCAACTCTCTCTGCCGATTGTATCAAAGTCGGCGACAGACAGATGCTTCATTTTTCAATTTCGGGTATTGATGAACGCTACGCCTTCGGCAAAGAAGAATTAGCAAAAGAACTTTGCGACCTTTTATGCCAGATAGTTTTCAAACCGAAACTTTCCGGCAATTCATTTGACGAGTTTGAGTTTCTTCAAGGCAAGCGTGAACTTATTGATATAATCGATTCCGAATTCAACGAAAAGCGTATCTATGCTTTGACACAGGCGCTTTCCACAATGTGCGAGGATGAAGCCTTCGGCACACCCCGCTACGGAACAAAAGAAAGCGTAGAAAAAGTCACAAAAGAATCTTTGTATAATTCGTGGCAAAATATGCTCAAAACAGCTCAATTTGAACTCTTTACAATAGGACAGACCAATCCCGAAAATGTAAAATCCACTTTTATATCCTACTTTAATACCGAAAGAACTCCCGCAAAACTTGAAAATACGGTTATACGAAAAGCAGAGAAAATCAAAGAAAAGAAAGAAGAAATGACACTTTCCCAGTCCAAGATGATTTTGTGCTTTCGTACCGACTGTGCCGAGCCTGAAAGCGAAGTTATGGCAGAACGCCTGATGTGTGCGATTTTAGGCGGTACAGCACATTCAAAACTTTTCTGTAATGTGCGAGAAAAGTTGAGCCTTTGCTATTACTGCGCCGCCCGATATAACCGCAAAAAAGGCATATTAACAGTAGAAAGCGGAGTTGAAAAAGAGAATATCGAAAAGGCAAAAAAAGCAATTTTAGCCGAAATAGAATCTATGAAAAAAGGAGACATAACCGACTTTGAACTCAAAGCAACAAAAATGTCGGTGGTTAATTCTTTCAAAGAAATATGCGACACTGCATCAGGGCTTGAAGAATGGTATGTATCCCAACTTCTTGACGGCAATATTTATTCAGCCGAAAAGGCAAGTGAACTCATAAACAATGTCACAAAAGAAGAAGTCATAGAATGTGCAAAGAAACTGACACTCGATACTGTTTATACTTTGGTCGGAAATGAGGTGGAAGAATGAAAATAACAGAGATAAAGTCCGATTTGTTGAATGAAAAATATTATCAAATTAACCACGACAGCGGGCTTACCATATATGTTTACGAAAAACCCGATTATAACAGCACCTATGCCATTTTCGGTACAAAGTACGGCAGTATCAACCGAACTTTCTCAAAAGACGGGGGAGAAGTCACCACCGTTCCCGACGGTATTGCTCATTTCCTTGAACACAAACTTTTTGAAGCCGAAGAAGGCGATGCCTTTACCCGCTATGCAAAAACAGGCGCAAATGCAAATGCCTACACTTCATTTGACAAAACCTGCTATCTTTTCTCTTGCACCGAGAATTTCGAAGAAAGCCTTACAATCCTGCTTGACTTTGTCCAGTCACCGTATTTCACAAAAGAAACAGTAGACAAAGAACAAGGCATAATAGGACAGGAAATCAAGATGTATGACGACTCACCGTCTTGGCGAGTAATGTTCAATATGCTTGAAGCGATGTACGAAAATCATCCCGTAAAAATTGATATAGCCGGTACTGTAGAGTCTATTGCAAAAATCACTCCCGAGTACCTTTATTCCTGCTACAACACCTTTTACAATCTCCACAATATGGTGCTTTGTGTAGCGGGAAAAGCAACAGTAGACGATGTGCTGAAAGTTGCCGATAAAATGCTCAAAAAGTCCGAAAAGCATACAGTCGAAAGTGTTTTCGAAAAAGAGCCTTCCTCTGTATCACAGCACTATGTCGAGCAAAAACTTCCTGTAGCGCTTCCTCTTTTTAATTTCGGATACAAAGAAAACGCCGAGCATAGACCATCTGCAGAAGAAACCGCATATACAGATATTCTTCTTTTTATGCTTGCTTCTCAAAACAGTAAAATGTACCGAGATTTGCTTGACAATAATTTGATAAATTCAAGCTTTTCCTATGAGTTTTTCGAGGGCGAAGGCTTTGCCTGTACAATGTTCGGCGGTGAGTCAAGAAACCCGAAAGCCGCCGCAAAAATGATAGCGGATTATATAGAAAAAGCAAAGAATGACGGCATTGACGAATCCGAGTTTGAAATAGCAAAGAAGTCCGTTTACGGAGAAATCGTTTCATCACTTAATTCGGTTGATTCAATAGCAAATATGATAGCCGACGGACATTTTTCTAAAAAAGAATTATATTCATATATCGAAGCCGTTGCAAATGCAAAGATTTCCGATATCGAAAGCCGTCTTGACTTCTTGATGAATAAAGATTATTCTGTACTTTCCGTAATAAACGGTATGGAGGACTTATGATTTTTAATGTTTCTTTCCCCGGCTTGGGGATAGATTTGACTATTGACCGTGCAGCGTTTTATATCGGTACTTTCCCTGTGTATTGGTATGGCATTTTGATAGCAATCGGGCTGACACTTGCTATTTTTTACGCCTACTTTAATTCGCACCGATTCGGAGTAGACGGTGAAAAACTGATTGATTGTATCATAGTTGGAATTATCACCGCGGTTGTCGGTGCAAGGCTGTACTATGTTCTGTTTAGATGGGACTATTTCGGACAGCATCCCTCTGAAATTATTGACATCCGTGACGGCGGTATTGCTATCTATGGTGCAATTATCGGCGGTCTTCTCGGCGGTCTTATCGTGGCAAAAATCAAGAAGATGAAGATACTGCCCATACTTGATATCGCCCTGATTTCTTTTCTTATCGGTCAGGCAATAGGCAGATGGGGCAACTTTTTCAACCAAGAGGCGTTCGGTATCGAAACCGACAGCCTTTTCCGTATGATGTCCGAAAATACAAACGGTGTTTGTGTTCATCCGTGCTTTTTGTATGAATCCGTATGGTGTGCGTTGTCGTTTCTTTTCCTACATATTTTCAACAGAAAATTTCAAAAATACCACGGACAGATTTGCTACCTGTATCTTGTACTCTACGGCTTTGAACGAATGATAGTCGAGGGACTTCGTACAGACAGCCTTTATCTGCCGTTTACAATAGGCTCGTATCAGCCGAGAGTATCACAAGTTTTGTCGTGCGTACTGTTTATACTCGGTATAGTTTTATTGATAGTAAACCGCAACAAAGACGATAATGTAAGAGCCTTACAAACAAAAAGGCCGAAGAAAAGCAAGGTGTAAACATGTATAAGATTTTAGACGGAAAAGCAGTTTCCCAAAGTGTAAAAGAACAGGTAAAAAAACAAACAGAAAAATTAAAAGAAGAGGGCAAAGAAATCGCCCTTGCAGTAATTATTGTAGGCGATGACAGTGCCTCTCGTGTGTATGTCAACAACAAGAAAAAGGCTTGTGAATTTGTAGGATTTAATAGCCTTGAATACGCCCTGCCCGAAACCACAACCGAAGAAGAAC
The DNA here is from genome assembly GCA_018065465.1 of Candidatus Ruminococcus equi. Lineage (GTDB taxonomy): Bacteria > Bacillota > Clostridia > Oscillospirales > Acutalibacteraceae > Ruminococcoides > Ruminococcoides equi. The sequence continues at coordinate 8,188 of JAGHTC010000061.1, read as the reverse complement.
TGCTTTCTCTTATTGATGAACTGAATGGTAGGGAAGATGTAAACGGCATTTTGTGCCAACTTCCTTTGCCAAAGCATATTAACGAAAAAGCGGTTATTTCAAAAATCTCCGTAAAAAAAGATGTCGACGCCTTTTGTGAGCCGAATGTCGGCAAAATTATGATAGGTGACTATGATTTCTTACCTTGCACTCCCGCAGGCGTCATGGAGATTTTGAAGTACTACAATATTGAAGTCGAGGGCAAAGAATGTGTCGTAATCGGCAGGAGTAATATAGTCGGAAAACCGATGACTATGCTCTTGCTTCACGCTAACGGTACTGTCACAATCACTCATTCGAAAACAAAAAATTTAGGCGAAATAACAAAGAAAGCCGATATCTTGGTCTGTGCAATAGGAAAAGCAAAGTTTGTGACAGCGGATATGGTAAAAGACGGAGCAGTAGTAATTGATGTCGGTATGAACCGTGACGAAAGCGGAAAACTCTGCGGAGATGTAGATTTTGACAGCGTTTGTGAGAAATGCTCATATATAACCCCCGTCCCCGGCGGAGTAGGACCGATGACAATAGCAATGCTGATGAAAAACACATACAAAGCCTTTTGTATGCAAAACGGCATAAAATAACAAATAAAGTGAAAATAATTCTTGACACCGTATATTCATTGTGATATATTATATAAGCCGCATACTGTGGGTATTAAGCGGGTTTCCCCACCTACATAGTAGCGAGTCTTATAAAAAGGAATGATTTAATGTACGCAGTTATCGAAACAGGCGGTAAGCAGTACAAAGTAGAAAGCGGAGATGTTATCTTCGTAGAGAAACTTGCTGCCGAAGACGGCTCTGATGTTGATTTCAAAGTCGTTGCAATTTCTTCGGGCGACGGTCTTGTTGTCGGAACCCCCTATGTTGACGGTGCCACAGTAACAGGCAAAGTCATCAAGTCCGACAAAGCAAAGAAGATTTATGTAGAAACATACAAGCCCAAGAAAGGCGAAAAGAGAAAAATGGGACACAGACAGCCTTACACTAAGGTTGAAATCAATTCTATCGTAGGCTAAGATGATAAAAGTCACTTTTTTTGGAAACGAAAATATCAAAGGCTTCAAGGTAATCGGGCACTCCGATTATAGTGAACAAGGCTCTGACATAGTTTGTTCGGCGGTTTCGTCAGCGGTATATATGACCGCGAACACCATCACCGATGTATTAAAAGCCAAAGCCGATATCAAAGTTTCCGACGGAAGTTTTTGTCTAATGCTAAACGATAGCGACATCGCCTTATGTTCTTCTGCATTAGAGGGATTAAGGCTCCACCTGCTTGAACTTTCAAAGCAGTATCAAAAGTATATTACAGTAACTATTTCGGAGGTGTAAGGTTATGCTGAAAATAAACATTCAGTTGTTCGCTCATAAAAAAGGTATGGGTTCAACAAAGAACGGTCGTGACAGCGAGTCAAAAAGACTTGGCGTTAAGCGTGCTGACGGTCAGTTCGTACTTGCAGGCAACATCTTAGTAAAGCAAAGAGGTACTCACATCCATCCCGGCGAGAATGTCGGCAGAGGTTCTGACGATTCTTTATTTGCGAAGATTGACGGCGTTTTGCGTTTTGAGCGTGTCGGTAAAGACAGAAAGCGTGCAAGCGTTTACCCTGTTGAACAGTAATTTTTCGGGCGGATTTTATCCGCCCTTTGTTTTTTTCAAAAGTATTCACAGTAAAGGTAAAAGTTATGTTTGTAGATAAAGCGAAAATTTTAATAAAAGCAGGTGACGGAGGCGACGGTGCTGTTGCTTTCCATAGGGAAAAGTATGTTGCGTCCGGCGGCCCCGACGGCGGTGACGGAGGCAAAGGCGGAGATGTTATCTTTGTCCCCGATTCAAACCTTTCCACACTTGCCGATTTCAGATACAAAAGAAAATTCGAAGCAAAAAAAGGTAACAACGGTACAGGCGGACGAAAGTACGGCAAAAATGCCGAAGACTTGATTGTCAAAGTCCCTGTCGGTACTGTAGTAAAAGATGCAAATACGGGCAGAATAATTGCAGACCTTAGTGAAAACAAGCCTGTCATTGTTGCAAAAGGCGGTAAAGGCGGTTGGGGAAATACCCACTTTGCAACCCCGACAAGACAAGCACCAAGGTTTTCAAAACCCGGTTTGCCCGGTGAGGAGTTCGAAGTTACATTAGAGCTAAAACTTCTTGCCGATGTCGGTTTAGTCGGTTTCCCGAATGTCGGAAAATCTACTTTGATTTCCGTAGTATCTCAGGCAAAACCGCAGATAGCAAATTATCATTTCACAACCCTTAATCCCACTTTGGGCGTTGTAACTATGTCCGAAAACCGTTCTTTTGTTATGGCGGATATCCCCGGACTTATCGAGGGCGCGTCCGACGGTTTGGGCTTAGGTCATCAGTTCCTGCGCCATGTCGAGCGTTGCAGACTTTTAGTGCATATTGTAGATATATCCGGCAGCGAGGGCAGAAACCCGAAAGAAGATTTCATAACAATAAATAACGAACTGAAAAAGTTCGATGAAGAACTCTCAACCCGCCCGATGATAGTAGTCGGCAACAAGTGCGACCTTGCAACCGATGAACAGATAGAAGACTTCAAAAACTTTGTCGAAGAACAAGGCTACGCCTTTTTCCCGATTATGGCTGCAATCCGCTACGATGTAGACCCCCTGCTCGATAAAATCTCCGAGGAACTCTCAAAACTTCCTCCGATAAAGATTTACGAGCCCGAGCCTTTGCCCGAGGTTGATGTCAGCGCGTTTGATGAAAAAGAAATCACCATCAAAGTAATTGACGGTGTCTATATGGTCGAGTGTCCGTTTTTGTTGCGTGTTCTGCGTACCGTTAACTTTGACGATTACGAAGGCATAAACTATTTTGAAAAGGTTTTGCAAACCACAAAGGTTATCGAAAAACTGCGAGAAGCGGGTATTAACGAAGGCGACACCGTTTCGATATATGATATAGAATTTGAATTTGTAGAGTAATATTATGAATGATATTTTAGAAAATGATGTAAATATAAATACCTATTCACCCCTGACTTTGGCTTTTTTGGGCGATAGCGTTTACGACTTGCTTGTACGAAATATGCTTGTAAAACAGGCTAATATGCCCGTTTCCAAACTCAACGAAACAAAAGTAAAGTTAGTCAACGCAAAAAGCCAGTCCAAAGCGGTTGAAAAGATAATGCAGAGTTTAACGGAAGAAGAGCGGTCTGTCTACAAGCGAGGCAGAAATGCAAAAGTCAATTCCGTACCGAAGCACTGCGAAATTTCCGATTATCACAGCGCAACAGGGCTCGAATCTCTTTTCGGATACTTATATCTGCAGGGCAAAATGCAAAGAATAGAAGAAATATTTTCTCTGATTATTGAAGATTGAGGTATGATATGGAGAGAAAACTTCGCACGATTGTTCTTGATTATCTGATAATTTTTCTCGGTGCAGTTGTATATGCTTTGTCCGTAAATATCTTCACAGCACCGAACAATATCGCTCCCGGCGGACTTACCGGTGTCGGTACAATGTTGAACTATCTTTTCGGCTTACCGATAGGTGTTGTCGTCTTTGTGCTGAATATCCCGTTGTTTATCTGGGGAGTAGTGGAAAACGGAAAAAAGTTTTTGCTGAAAACCGTGATAGCAACCCTGCTTTGCTCCGTGATGATAGATATGATCCCCCTTGTTTTGCCGTTTCACTATGCAGGTGATAAGATACTTGCGTCTTTATTTGGCGGAGTAATCAGCGGAGCAGGCTTGTCTTTAATCTTCTTTCGTGGCGGTACAACAGGCGGAACGGATATAATCGCCCGAAATGTTCACAAAAGAATGCCCTATGTATCGGTAGGAACGGTAATTTTGATTGCCGATATATTTATCATTGTTGCCGCGTCAATAGTGTATAGCAGTATCGAAAGCGGACTCTATGCCGTAATTGCCATTTTCGTTCAAACAAAAGTGATAGATACTCTTATCTACGGCTTTGCGGGCGATAACGGAAAACTGATGTTTATAGTCACCGAAAAGCCCGACGAGATATCAAACTACATTATGCAGGGAATAGGCAGGGGAGTAACAGTCTTGTCCGGCAAAGGCGGTTACAGCAAAGATGAAAAGGATATCGTCCTTTGTGCCGTAAGACCGTCACAGGTGCATAAAGTAAAAAGTTTGGCAAACGAGATAGACGAAAATTCGTTTATTATCGTAACAACAGCCAATGCAATATCCGGAAAAGGCTTTCGCCCGTTACAATAGTAAATATATTTTATAAGTAAAAGCACCGTTTTACGGTGCTTTTTTCTTGCTTATTTACTAAAACTTTGTACATTATTATGTATAATGTGCCGAAAACAAGCCTAATATCAACAAAAAATTGTACATAGTGTTGCTAAAAGATGAAAAAAATGTTACATTTTAAATGTAAAAAAATAGGAGGTGTTTTAATGCGCTATAGTATTAAAAGCAGAATTTTATCCATCATATTAGCATTGTTGCTTACGGTGTCCGTTGTCTGTGTTTCAGGCATTTCGACAGTTGCAGCAGAAAACGATGTAACTTCTATCGGTGCTACCGACTTTTACCTTGCAGGTGATATGAACAGTTGGAGCACAACCGCAACACCGATGACTAAAGCAACCGACAAATCCGGCACAACCATCTACTATGCAGGACCGTACACCACCCAGTATCAGTTCAAAGTTGTAAGTGCCGGCGGTACATGGTATGGCTCTGAAATCAAAACAAAAGACTTATATGACACCAGTCTTGAAATGTACGAATACGGCTCAACCGGCAACTGCTGGCCTGCTGCCGCTTCTTCGTACTATGTAGTCTTCACTACATCCGCAGGCGGAAACGCAATTTCCTGCGTAACAAAGTTACCTATTGTCGAGCCTGTATTGGGCGGATTCAAACCGACAGTTTATATCAAAGACGCTACAAATTCAGGTTGCGCTCTTTGGGGCTGGACTGCCGAAGATGTTAACCTTTTCTCAGGCACTTGGGAAACTCGCCCGACTACATCCGGCAAAACAGTCAACGCAGACGGCTACTATGAATTCAAAGCAGATACAGCAATAGGCGAGGGCAAGCAGTACTCAATCAAAGTCACAAAGGGTACATCTACCACAGCAACCGATTCCTGGTTTGAAACTATTGCTCACGGTAATCTTTGGGTTACAATTGCGCAGGATGGTTCAATCGAATATTCGGCACAAAACCCCGTACAAGACACAAGAACAAAAGCAAATGCCTTTTCAAACGGCTTGTGGGTTGACCCCCAACCTTCTGTAGAAGGCTTGTCAACACTCATTCGCTGGTATCAGAAATCGGCTTCGGAGTATCATCTCTATCTGCCGTCAGGCTTGAATTTCGCAAGTGTTAAAGTTTATCATTCCTACAATTCTCTGAAAATCCAGAATTTACCGATAACTTCCGGTACAAATGTTGCTTTGTCGCCCGGCTCTACATACACCCTCTCCGGTGATGTCAGCGGTTCATTAAAGGTTTTCCAAAGCAAAAATGTACACACAATGTACCTAAACACCTTGTCCGACCTCCCCGACGAAAAGAGTTCTTCTCTCGTTTCAAAAGGAAATATCTGTGTTGAATCAGGTTCTGTCTATTGCACAGATTCAACAGGCGCAAACGTATTCACCGATTCCATCAAGAAGATAAAGGGCAGAGGTAACTCCTCTTGGGAAGCAAGTTATCAGCTTTTCGGAAAATATGCATTCAACCTCACATTGAAGAATAAAACAAAAGACCTCGTAGGCGGAAAAGTAAAGACAAAGAAGTATTCTATGCTTGCTAACAACGCCGACGAATCAATGCTCAGAAATAAACTCATCTACGATTTAGCAGCAAAAATCGGTCTTGATTATTCACCGACTATCCGTATATACGATGTCTACAACAACGGCAGATATTTAGGCTCATACACAATCTGCGAAAAAGTTGAAGTAGGCTCATCAGGACTCCTAAACGGTGTTGATTCTCTTGACGATGCCAACGCAGAAGTAAATCCCGATGTAGAAGATGCACCGCAAAAAGAATCCGGTACACGCGGAACACCCGGTTACTATCGCTATGTAGATTCAACCGACCCCGAAGATATCACCGGCGGTTATCTCCTCGAATTTGAACTTTCCGAGCGTTTCTATGACGAAGTAAGCGGATTTATTTCGAACAAAGGACAATGCGTTGTTATAAAATATCCCGAATTTGCAACAAAGAACGAAGTCCTCTATATCAAAAACCTCTTTAACAAAGCCGAGGACGCAGCATACGCATCAAGCCCCGATATAAACACAATCAGCAAATACATTGATGCAGAATCCTTTGCAAAGATGTACCTTGTTCAGGAGATTTCGAAGAATATCGATGCCGCACAGACAAGTTACTATATCTACAAAGAAACAGATTCAGTCGGCGACGGCAAACTCCACGCTTCTCCTGTTTGGGACTACGACTGGACTTGCGGTCAGTATGCACAGGAAAGACCTGTAGTATCAGGCACAGATTCAACCGGCAAACTCGATACAGCAACAGGCTGGACAACCCGCTATAGATGTATTGACAACAGTACCACAAAAGGTGCAAACTTCCAGGCTAAACTTTGTGCTTGCACAGGTTTCTGGAATCTTGTCAAATCCGTATGGTACACAAACTTCAAAGATAATATGCTGACATTTGTCTTTGATGACAGCCAGTACACTTTGACAAATTCACCGGCAATAATCTCAGAATATTACAGTACCTACAAAGATTCCATCAATATGAACGAAAAGCACTACGGCTTTATCGCAGGTGACCAAAGTGCATCGTGGGGAACAAAAGACACAGGTGACACCTTGTCAGACACCGTAAATTACCTTAACAATTGGCTCTTTGACAGAACAACCTGGATGAACAGCAAAATAGGTACAAAGGCAACGGCAACAAAACCGACTTTGACTACCACTATCAAAGACAGCAAGAAAACTCTTGCCCTCACCGGTACAAAGGAGAACCCCGAACTCGTTTCATCCGATGTTATGGTATCAGCCGTTGCTTCAAGCGGTGCTATCACTGATATTACGGTAAACGGCAAGAAAGCCTCCTTCAACGCAAAAGACAAAGTCTGCACAATAGCAGTAGAAGACGAAGGCGTAACCGAGATTAAAGTAAAGGTATTGGCTCACGCTCCCGCAGTGGCTTCAACTGATAGTAGTTATGTAGCAACACAAGAGTATAGTTTCGTAGTAGCAAAAGCCCCCGCAAAGACTCTTTACTACGGCGATACAAACCTCAACGGTGATGTAGAAATCATCGATGTAACCTTAACTCAAAGATATCTTGCACATATCGACGACAAATTGAGCGCAGATGCAATCCTATGCGCAGATGCAGACGGCAACGGCGATGTCAACATCATCGACTGTACAAACACCCAGCGCTACCTCGCTCACCTCTCTTGCTCCAACAAAGTCGGCACCGTAATATAAATCTACAATCAACAAAAACAGCCTCCATTTGGAGGCTGTTTTTTAGTATTTAGTGTTTAGTTTTTAGTTTTTAGATAGTTTTAAAATCATTGATGTTAGCATTTTTTCAATTTCTTCTAAAAGTTCAAATGCCGGTTTTATTTCCAATTCAGAAAAATAACATTGCCGTTTGCAAATGAAAAGTTGCGTCTCAATTTCATAGCATGAACCTCTTGCAATAGATAAGAAGTTCCTGAATTCATTGTCAGTTTGTCGTCCCTGTCCTTCTGCTATATTAGACGGAATAGATACAACCGCACGCCGCATCTGCTCAGATAAAGCATAATTCTCATTGGAAGGTAACTTTTGTACAAGTTTATAGATAGTATCGGTTAATTCTATTGATTTTTTCCATACTTTAAGGTCTTTATAGTTTGTAAATGCCATTATATCCCCACCTTTTTGTATCCGTCTTCTGAACAAATATACTTTATCATAGCAAACACGAGTTTTCAATACTAAATTCTAAAAACTAAAAACTAAATACTAGGTACTAAAAAATGGATATTTATTATCCATTTTTTATTTTTTAGTAAAAAATTATCCTAATTTTTGACAAAAAAGAAAAAAAGTAAACATTTGATATAATTTCTCTTTTTTGCACAAAAACATTCGAAAAACGAAAAATAATTTGTGAGATATAAC
>JAGHTC010000014.1 GCA_018065465.1 Candidatus Ruminococcus equi | reverse complement strand
CACCAGGCGTACACCACAGGGGCAAAAACAAATGTGCGATTAGTAACGCAGCCCGTAGATCGATTTCTACGGGGCTGTTCTGCAATAACGAATTTGAATTTGTCAGGGGGGAGATGGAGGCATGGGAATCCTTATTTGCGGGCTGAACGGAACAGGCAAAAGCACTATCGGAAGCATTCTCGCAGAACGCTTAGGATATAACTTCATTGATAACGAAGACTTATTCCATCCCAAAACCGATCTTGGATATATATTTTCAAATCCGAGAAGCAGGGAGGAAGTCGAACTCATCCTTAACACGATGATTTCTGAAAATAATCAATTTGTTTTTTCTGCAGTCAAAGGAGATTACGGTGAAAATCTGATTGCTGCGCTTGATTATGCAATACTAATTGAGGTGCCGAGAGAGATCAGAATTCAGCGTGTCAAAGAGCGTTCATATCAGAAGTTCGGCAAAAGAATGCTTCCGGGCGGTGACCTGTATGAACAGGAATGCGCATGGTTTACCTTCGTTGAAAACAGATCGGAAGACTATGTATCCAAATGGATCGAACAAATAAACTGTCCTGTTATTCGTTTGGATGGAACATTGCCAGTGATGGATAATATTGATTATCTTCTATCGATATTGCAATGAACCATCCCAGTTTGTCGAGCGGAAAGGAAAACCCGTCGAAGAGGAAAAACTCTTCGACGGGTTTCTAATGTCAAAATACTTCCTTATGATGCACTGCCTTTTCGTCACAGCTTTTTTAGTATCTAGTATCTAGTATCTAGTATCTAGTACCTAGTATTTAGTTTTTAGTAAATATAAATCAAGAATCATTATAGTCGCCCCTTGTAAGGGGATATGTCAATCCGAAAGGATTGACAGAGGGAGTGTAGCATTTAGTTCATTGTGGAATTTGAGACAGAGGAAAAAAGAAGTTTTATTTCGGCTCTTAAGGAACTGAGTTCTTTTCCCGATAAATCGGGATTATTTGATATTATCTCATTTGCGGCAGACTGGGACTCTCTTAAACTTTGCATATCGGAAAAATCGGCGATATTGAGTTTAGGCAAGCCGTGCTGACGGCTGCCGAAAAAGTCGCCTGGACCTCTTTGTCGCAAGTCTTCGTCTGCTATAACAAAGCCGTTTGTTGTATTTTTCATGGTAGCCAAACGCTTTTCGGTCTTTTCTCCCCCATTATCCGAAACGAGAATACAGTATGACTGTTCATCGGACCTACCGACTCTACCACGCAGTTGATGAAGTTGAGATAAACCGAAACGCTCTGCGTTTTCTATCATTATTACCGTTGCAGATGGTACATCAACTCCGACCTCGATTACGGTTGTTGAAACAAGAACAGATAATTCTTTTTTCGAAAAAAGACGCATTGTATTTTCTTTTTCTTTCGGTTTCATTTTTCCGTGAAGAATACCGACAGGACAGTCGGAAAACGGGCCTAACATCAGTTCGGCGGCATAATTCTCGGCTGATTCAAGTTCAAGTTCGCCTTCACTTACAAGCGGGCAGACTATGTATGCCTGATTTCCTTTTTTCACTTCTTCCTTGATAAAGCCGAGGGCATCGTTACGCTTCTTTGAATTTATCACAAAAGTTTTTATTTTCTTTCTGCCTTTCGGAAGTTCGGTTATCGAGGTGATATCCAGGTCACCGTAGATAATAAGTCCCAAAGTTCTCGGTATCGGTGTTGCGGACAAAACAAGAATATGGGGCATTTCCCCTTTTTGCGCCAACTTACTGCGCTGATTAACACCGAAACGGTGTTGTTCGTCGGTTATGGCACAACCTAAATTCAAAAATTCTGTACTTTCTGTAAGCAAGGCGTGAGTGCCTATTATTATATCTGTTTCACCTGATAAAAGTTTTTCTCTTGCTTTTTTCTTTTTTGACGGAGTTAGAGAGCCGGTCAGCAAATCAACCGTTATCCCCATACCCTCGAACATTTTCAAAAAAGTCTTATAATGCTGTTCACAGAGGACTTCTGTGGGCGCCATAAACGCCGCCTGATATCCGTTTTTTACACAGTTATAACATACCGTGGCTGCAACTGCGGTTTTTCCCGAGCCTACATCCCCTTGAATCAATCTGTTCATCGGGGATTTTTTATTTTTCATATCGTTTATACAATCGACAACCGCATTTTTCTGTGAATTTGTCAATTCAAAAGGAAGTTTTGATATAAATTCTTTTGAATAATCGACGGGCATTTTCACGGGTGTGCTTTGTGACACTCGGGATTTGAGCATACGCATACCGAGATTAAGTACAAGCAGTTCTTCAAAAACAAGTCTTCTTCTTGCTTTTTCAAGCGACTCTGCATCTTTTGGAAAATGAATATTGTTCAAAGCAAATCTCAAAGAACACAAGTTATATCTATCTATTATATCTTTCGGGATAGGCTCTTGTATCTCTTTCGGAAGCATTGAAAGAGCGGTCTTTACGGTTTTTACCACCATGCGGTTGGTAAGCCCGCTTGTCAACGGATACACGGGTACAAGAGAATCTGCTGTCTTTGTATTTGAAAACTCGGGAGAAGTCATAGAAAAGCCGTAAATATCGCGAGATACTTTCCCAAAAAAGTAGTATTCCTCACCGTATTTGAGCATAGAAGAAATATACTTGTTGTTAAAGAAAGTCAGCATCAAAGAGCCTGTATCATCGCTTATCTGGACTTTTGAAATAATCTTTCCGTTTCTTGTATAGGGTGTAGTAACATTGGATGTTACATGGGCTTTGATAACGGCTGTTTCTCCGTTTTGAAGTTCGGAAATATATGACACTTTCGACCAATCTTCGTATGTTCTCGGATAGTATCTCAAAAGGTCATATACGGAATTGATATTAAGTTTTTGAAAAAGTTTTGCACGGCTTTTTCCTATACCGCGCAAACTGTCGATGGGAACATCGTAAAGTGACATAATATCATCCTTAAAAGAAAGCCGTCAAACAAACGCTTGACGGCAAATAATTATTCAACGCTCAAAATGTAGTAATAAACAGGCTGACCGCCGTTAATGTATGTGATATCGACGCTGTCTGCAAATTTTTCCTGCAACATATTGATTGCTTCTTCTGCTTCTTCTTCGCTGATACCCTCACCGGAAATAAGGGTGACAAAATTCATATCGTTGTTTATCATTGATTTTGCAAGTTTCAGCAACGCTTTGTTCGGAGTCTTTTCGGTGATGGTGAGTTTTCCGTTATCAAGGGCGATAATCTCGCCTTCTTTGATTTTTCTTGAGCCGAATTCGGAATCACGGGCGGCGAATGTAACCTGTCCTGTTGAAACTGACTTAGCGGCTTCCATCATAGCAGAAATATTCTGGTCGGCATCGGCATCGGCATCAAAGATAAGCATAGCGGACATACCCTGCGGAATTGTCTTCGTCGGAACGATGATAACCTCTCGGTCTGTTACAAGGTCTACGCACTGCTGTGCTGCCATGATAATGTTTTTGTTGTTCGGAAGAACGAAAACTTTTTTAGCCGGTGTGGCAAGAACAGCCTCTAAAATATCGTCTGTTGAGGGGTTCATACTCTGACCGCCGGAAACAACATAAGTACAGCCGAGTTCTTCGAAAAGATTCTTAACTCCGTCGCCTGCTGCTACTGCAACAAAACCGTAATTTTCGGTTGGTTCGGCTACAGGAAGTTTTTCGGTCTTTTCTTCTGTAACTTCTGCTTTCTTCTTCTCGTTTTCCATCTTAGCATTTTCGTGCTGTTTCCTCATATTTTCAACCTTAACGGTCAAAAACTGTCCGTACTGCAAGCCTGCTTTTAAAGCGTCGCCGGGCTGTTCGGTATGAACATGGACTTTGATAATTTCGTCATCGTCTACTACAACAACGCAGTCACCGATTGTTTCAAGATAAGAACGGAGATTTTGCGGTTGCAGTTCTGTGGAATGATCTCTTTCTACAATAAACTCAGTGCAATAAGTAAAGTTGATAACTTCGTCAAACTCTGCGGCTGCGCTGCGGAAAGCATCAAAGTCGTCTTCATTTTCTTCGTTTTCATCGGTACATTCGATAACAACTCCGTCACGGAAAACGGAAAGCATACCTTCGAAAATAGTGAGTATACCTTTTCCGCCTGCGTCTACAACGCCTGCTTTCTTCAAGACAGGAAGCATCTTCGGAGTTAAGTCAAGAGCAATTTTACCTTCTCGGCAAACGATTTCCCAAAGTTCTACGGGGTCGTCGATTTCTTCGCTTGCTTCGAGTGCTGCTTCATACGCCATACGCGCAACTGTTAAAATTGTGCCTTCGGTGGGCTTTGCAACTGCTTTGTATGCGGCATCAACGCCAAGTCCGAGTGCCTGTACCATATCAACGCCCGAAGCTTCACTCTTACCCTCCAGTCCGTTTGCAAATCCACGGAAGAGCAAAGAAGTAATAACACCTGAGTTACCTCTTGCTCCGCGGAGCATCGCTTTTGCTGTTGCGGTTGCGACCTCGCTGACGGAATTTGTAACAAGATTTTCTATACCGGCAACTGCGGCGGATATAGTCATCGACATATTTGTACCTGTATCACCGTCGGGAACAGGGAAAATATTCAAGTCGTTGATAGCATATTTTTGAGAACAGATATTGTTTGCTCCCGAAATAATAGCCTTTTTCAATACTTCACCATTAATCAAAATAAACACATCCTTTTTCAGTGTATTACAAATATTCTTATATTATATACCAAAAGTCAAAAATTAGCAAGTATAAATATTTATCTTATTTCACATCCGAAAACGGAATTGCACTTTCCTGTTTTGTTGTCGATATCAAATACGGCGCAATCCATTTTGCACTCCCCAGTTCCGTATTCAAAACGCTCGGGGAGTTTTGTTTTGAACCTATTTATGATGATTTCGGGCTTGATACCCAAGACAGAATGAATCGGACCTGTCATACCGACATCGGTTATGTAGCCTGTGCCGTTCGGCAAGACTTCGCTGTCTGCTGTCAACACATGGGTATGAGTGCCAAAAACAGCCGATACTCGTCCGTCAAGATAAAGTCCCATTGCACGCTTTTCGCTTGTTGTTTCGGCGTGAAAATCGAGTATGATAATCTTTGCGTCAATGGTTTTGAGCAAATCATCCATAATAAAATAGGGGTTATCAAGGCGGGTATCGATAAACTCCTGTCCCATCATATTTACAACCGCTACGGTTGTATACCCCATATCGACTGTGCAATAGCCTTTGCCCGGTGTGGTTTTAGGGAAATTCAGCGGTCTTATGATATTTTGCTTTTCTTCAAGATAGGGATAAATTTCTTTTCTGTGAAAAGAGTGGTTTCCCAAAGTGATTACATCTGCACCGATAGAAAAAAGGAAATCGGCAGTTTTCGGCAAAATGCCGTTGCCGTCTGAAGAATTTTCACCATTTACGATAGTAAGGTCAATATTGTTTTCCTTTTTGAACGCCGGCAGACGCTTTCGCAAAAACTCGCAACCGATATTTCCGACAACATCTCCGACACATAAAATACGCATAAAATACCAACTTTCTATATATACAAATACAGTATAACACAGAAAGCCCGAATTTACAACACACTATTTGTCTTTTTCATCCTCGCGATGATAAGATAAATCGGCATTTTCATCAACTTTCAGTTCTTCGCGGTAGGCTATGTCTTCAAAGCAATCGTAAGACACAGAAAGAGAAAAAGCATTTTTGCTTTCGGAAAGTTCGAAATTTCTGTTTGTGACATTTGCATCACAAAGAGAAAATGTTTCATACAGATATGAGTATTTCATCAAAAGTTTTTCGGCGTTATTTTTCGATATTGGAATTTTAACAATTTCAAACGGATAAATATTTTCACTGATTTTTGATAACGGCAAAAAAACGCCATTCATTTTTGCGCTTTCGATTTTTGTATTTATCGCGCTGTTTTTTACATCTGACGGTGAAAAAGAAAGCGGTATTTCAAGAGAAAATACAGATGCCCTGCTGCGAATTCTTTTATTCTTTACGAAAACAGCATCTGCGATTTTCGAAACAGAATACAATTTTTCGTGTTTTGTTATTGCTGTTATCTTTGCATTTGCCGAAACCAAGGTGCTGTGCAAAAATGAGTCTTCCATTACTCCGCTTACGAGCAGTTGCCCCTTTACTACCCCTGAGCCTTTTGTTATCAGCGTTTTTCCCTGATATACTTCCATATCCATAATGACTCCGTCACACTTTGCTTTTACATTACAGACAGTTTCCCTATTTTCAAGTTCGGGGACTTCTGCTTTTTCTTTTACTTCGACATCCAAATGAGAGCCTGTGGCATTTATTGACATCCAGCCTATGTCTTCTATTTCAAGCATTGTACTTCGTGACGCGGTTGAGAAATCCGTATTCGGAATATATGTTCCGATGTAGACGCCGTTTTCTTTTAATGTACTCATAAGTTTTGAATAACTTACTCTTTCAATTCCAGACACATCTATCGTCCAGACAAAACACGACATTACATAAATTATGGATATAAATACCAACAGTCCTATAGCAAGCCCCATTCTTTTTTTATACTTCGATATGTAAATCGGTACACCGTGCTTTTTTATTACCTTAAGGCGTACTTTGCTTTTCCTTGCAAGTTTTCTTATTTTCATATAATCGGATATATACATTGACGCTGTGTATACTCCGTTGTTTTTTGTATTCCATACGAATATATGATTTCTTGCGGTTATATTCAAAAAGCGTTCGGGAAAACTGCCTATTATCTCAAAATCGACATAACCTCGCATTAGCCTTACAAAATCTAAAAGCAAACTACCACCTCACATACAAAAAGATACATCAAAAATAAAACCGTCTATTATCAATGCAGAGTCGGATATGCATTTCAAATTTAGATTTCGTCCTGAAAACTCAAGCACCATTGACGAGGTATTTATTCTTATTTTCTCCTGTGAATAGAGCAAAACGCCTTTGCTGCCTTCAATAATAACCTCTCTGTTTCCGACAAATTCAAGGCTCGGCAAATTTGAATTAAAATCTGTGTTTACGCTCTTTTCTTCTTTCTCTTTTTTTGTCCCTTTACTTTTGAAAAAAGACATAAAATCACCCTTATATTTTATGCTGTAGAGTGAATATATATTATCGGTGACTGATATGACAAAGAAAAAATTATTCGAATACAGAAAAATAATTATCTCTGTGTTTGCTATAGCACTCGCTGTTTTCTCTGTTATTTACTTTTCAAAAGAGTGTTCAAACGGAATAAAAAACGGTATCTCGTTTTGTGTTGAAGTGCTGTTGCCTTCGCTTTTCTTATTTATGGTAATTTCGTCATACATTGTAGAAATCGGTGTTGCAGATTTACTCACTGCACCTTTCTCAATAATCACGAATTCTCTTTTCAGGCTACCGGGATGTTGTATGAGTGCAATAGTGCTTTCGATAATAGGCGGGTACCCCATCGGGGCAAAATGTACAAGTTCGCTTTTCGAAAACAAAATGATTACGCAAAAGCAGGCGAAAAAGCTTTCGCTCTTTGCTGTTGGGGCGGGACCGGGTTTTCTGATTAACTATGTCGGTTTTGCCCTGCTCAACAATAAAAATGCGGGAAATATTCTGCTTATCTCCCAAAGTGTTTCTGTTGTTCTTTGCGGTATTATTGCAGGTCATACTATAAAAAGTGAGGACTACTCAACTACATCAATAAAAAAAGCACCGACAACAAAGTCAAATGCTTTTGTAAATTCTGTTCGAAGTGCCTGTTCGCAAAGTGCCTTAATGTGTTCTATGGTTGTTGTTTTTTCGGCTATAATCGAAATCGCAAAAACAATTTTTTGGGGTAACGAAAAAGTTTGCGATATTATAACGGGGTTGCTCGAAATCACAACAGGGTGCAATACCATGTGCGGAAAATACCCGCTGACACTTATTGGATTTATGATAGGTTTTTCGGGAATATGTGTTCATTTTCAGGTGTTTTCTATTATCAAAGAAATTAGAACCAATAAATTATTATTTTTCTTATTCAGAATTATTTCGGGTATAATCACCGCATTAACTACATATATATTACTTATGCTAATGCCACAAAGCATTGAGGTGTTCTCGACAACGACAACAAAGCCCGCTGTTTCAACTTCAACTACCGTTTGGGGCAGTGCTTCGCTTTTGCTTTCGGGGCTGTGCTTTCTCGGCTCAATAAACTATGCAGAAAACAAGGAGAAATGATTATGTGCGGTATTGCAGGATGGCTTGACTCAAAAATTGACCTGTATGACAAAAGAGATATTTTAACGCAAATGTCTTTGACGCTTTCAAAAAGAGGGCCTGACGAACACGGCGAATATATCAAAAAAAATGTCGCCCTGCTTCACAGACGACTTGCAGTTATTGATATAGAAAACGGCAAACAGCCGATGAGTTTTTCGTACAAAAACGAAACATATACAATAGTTTATAACGGCGAACTCTATAACGCTGAAGAACTACGAGATGACCTTATTTCAAAGGGGATTGAATTTTCTTCCCACTGTGATACGGAAGTACTGCTCAAATGCTACGCGTACTACAAAAAAGAATGTGTAAATATGCTAAACGGAATCTATGCTTTTGCTGTCTTTGAAGAGAAGTCAAAAACTTTGTTTTTGTGTCGTGACAGGATAGGAGTTAAACCGCTTTTTTACTATGAATATGACAATGGACTTTTGTTTGCATCCGAAATAAAAGCAATGCTAAAAAGTAAAGTTTTCACACCTGCTGTTGATGAAAACGGACTATATGAAATCTTCTTTTTAGGTCCTGCAAGGTCTCCGTCATTCGGTATATACAAAGGTGTAAAAGAGCTTTTACCCGGTGAATATGCGATATACAAAAACGGCTCTCTATTCAAAGAGCAATACTACAAGCTTACGGCAAAAGAACACACCGACAGCGAATTTGAAACGATAGACAAAACAAGGTTTTTGCTTCAAGATGCAATAAAAAGGCAACTTGTATCCGATGTGCCGATGTGCTTTTTCCTTTCGGGTGGGCTTGATTCAAGCATAATCTGCAAAACGGCAGCAGACTACTACAAAAAACACGACAAGGGACAAATATACACCTACTCGGTTGAATACAGGGACAACAAAAAGTATTTTCAAAAATCACTTTTTCAGCCGAATGCAGACTATGAATATATTTCACTTATGGTTGACAATACAAAGTCAAACCATACCGAAATAATACTCGACAACGAACAGGTTGCAAATGCGCTGTATGACAGCGTAAAGGCAAGGGATTTGCCGGGGTACGTTGATATTGACTCCTCACTGCTGCTGTTTTGCAAAGAGATAAAAAAGAAAAACACCGTTGCGCTTTCGGGCGAATGTGCCGACGAACTTTTTGGCGGATATCCGTGGTATCACAACAAAAACATACTTTTTGAACAATGCTTTCCCTGGTCAAAAAGTCAGGAAATAAGGCGAAAAATACTAAAAGACGGTTTTCTTCCAAAGGGTGAAGAATATGTTATGCAAAAATACTACGATACGATAAATTCGGCAGATAAGTTGCCCTCGGACTCCCCTGTTGATTCAAGATACAGAGAAATGTTTTTGCTGAATTTTTACTGGTTTATGCAATGTCTTTTGGAAAGAAAAGACAGATGCTCAATGTATTCTTCGCTTGAAGTTCGAGTTCCTTTTTGTGATTACCGACTTGTAGACTACGCCTACAATATGCCGTGGAGATATAAGTCATATCAAGGCAGAGAAAAAGGAATCATTCGCAAAGCGTTTGACAATATACTTCCCTATGATATATGCTGGCGAAAGAAAAGCCCCTATCCGAAAACTCATAATCCGATATATATGAAAATCTGTTCTGACAAGGTAAAACAAATTCTTGACGACAAAACTTCGCCTTTGTATCCCATTCTTGACAAAAACGGTATTATGGATATAATTGAAAACCCGCAGAATATCAGCTCGCCGTGGTACGGTCAGTTGATGAAAGCCCCGCAGATTATGGCGTATATAATTGAGGTTGAATATTGGCTCAAGGAATACGGCGTAGTCATAGAATGTTAATAATTTAGTTACTTTTTATTTAACCTTATTTAAAAACCTTGTGGTAATATATAGGTAGAAAATACAAGAAATATCAAATTCCCCCTAAAAAGGACGAAAAGGAAGTGAGAAAATGAAAGGAGAGCAATACAGAGAAATAAGTGAATATTTCAAAAGTGAAAAGAAACGAAGCAACACCATTACTGCTCTTCATGACATTTTACCGCTTATTATGCTTCTTTTCTATCCGATTCAACTTATTTATCTCTTGGTTACTTTAGGATTTTCTAATATATATTTTTTGAAGTTTACTTTTGTACCTCTTGCAGTTCTTATTTTTGTAACACTGCTAAGGTACATTGTAAACGCAAAACGCCCCTACGAACTTTATGATTATGAACCCGTTGTCAACAAGAAAACGAAGGGCAAAAGTTTTCCGTCAAGGCACACGGCTTGCGCTTTCATAATCGCTATGGCATTTTTGTATATCCAACTTGAACTCGGTATCATTATGCTTGTACTTGCCGTATTAATCGGACTTACAAGAATACTTTCCGGTGTTCATTTTATACGAGATGTTATCGGCGGGGCATTGATTGGGATTATTCCGGGCATTATTTGTTTCTTCCTTATATAAATAATTTTCTAAAAAAGAAAAATCGACCACAAAACGTGGTCGATTTTTTATGTGTAAATTTTTATGATTTTTCTTTAGTCTCTTTCGTATCTTTCGTTTCTGTATTCTTATCCTTGCTTAAGAAACTGACTTTTATATGGTGGAGAAGTGTAACGATACCCGCAAACATGAAACAGATGTAGAAGTTGATTCCTCTTGTTGTGAGCATTGTAGATGTAAGCAATGCCTGGTTCGGAATAAGCAAAAAGAAGATACTTGAGAACAGTCCTTCCGATGCTCCGACAGCACCGGGAAGCGGTACGCAATATGAACCCAAAAGGCAGTATGCCTGCATAACAAATACATCAACTACGGAAACTTCAACAGACGCAAGTTCGGGAATGTTCATCTTTGCACCGAAGAAGACGAAAACGCCGATAGAAAGGAAAGCAATTCTTTCCAAGAAATTGTACAAAAATGCTTTTATCGCGATTTTTTTGTCACGGCTGATAAAATCAATTGAACCCTTAAAACGATGAACGGCATTTTCCAAACGGTCATATGATGACTGTTTATCTTTGAAAATTCTTATCAAACAAAGAAGATTTACAAGCCATTTACCGATTCTAAGCACTACCTTCTCGGATACAAGAATCATAATGTATACTGTCAAAAAGATAGCCTGAATTACAACGCCAGCGATGATGAGAAGTTTTACCCACCAATCGAATTTCATAAACAACATCGGATTTATTGCAAAAGCAAGAACGGCAACAACAATCAACGACGCTGTGTACATCAAAAGATTATAGGAAAGAATGGCGGTTGAAGCGGCAATCGGGATACCGTCTTTTACCATATAATACAAAGACGCAGGCTGACCGCCGGTTGCTGACGGAGTTATAGCGGAAAAATAGATATCCGCAGCGGCATAGGAGTAGTTTTGTGTCAGTCTTTTCTTGTAACCTAAGTGGCGTGAAATGGAACGGATGGAAAGGCCTTTGAATCCGATATTCATTATCATACACACAAAGGCGGCTATTAGGAAAGGCCAATATATATCTTTGATAAAATCACCGAGCGACTTCAAACTGAATCCGTCGGAGTTTGTAAATATTACATAGAAAGTTACGCCCAAAAGCAAAAGCAAAATGGCAATATTAAGTAACTGTTTCTTTATGTTAAGCTGTTGATTTTTGATAAAAATCAGCCTCCTTATATACGCTATGAAATCACAAAACGGTACTAGATAGTTTCAATAATTCCTCTTCGGACAAAAAGCCGACCGAAGCATTTTTCTCTCCGATTTTGTATGATGCAAAAACCGTTGCAAGGTCAAGAGAATCTTTAGCACTCATTCCCTTTGCATAAAAATGCACGAAGGAAGAAAATAAAGCATCTCCTGCGCCGACTGTGTTGACAACTTTTCTTGTAAATACAGACGGTCTGTGATAAAATGAATTTGACAAACTGTCATACAATAATGAGCCTTTGTCCCCCATACCGACAACAATGATTTCGGGAGAATATATTTCTTTTACAGAATTAACAAATTCTTCTTCCCTGCCCAAAATTGCCTCATTGCTGAAAAACAAAACATCGGCATATTTCATAAAATCGGCGTTATATTCATCATACACATCGCTGATACAATGAACATCACAGGCGATTTTTTTGTTCATTCTCTTTGCTATCGGCAAAAGATTACGCGAAAAGTTGATATTGCAAAGGCAAAGAAAATCAGCGTTCTTTGCTGTATCTTCAAAAATCTTTTCATCAAAAGACTTTTCCTGCATATCTTTCAGGTCACAGTAGATTTTTCTTCTGCCCGTTTCATCAAACAAGATAAGTGACGACGGTGTCTGAATGCATGGCAAAAGGTATTTATCGGTAATACGATTGTCAGAAAGCACCTTTTTGATACTGTCTCCTGCAGAGTCGTTACCGACATAAGACAAAAGGCACACTTCATCAGACAGTTTTGAAAAAGAAAGTGAAAGATTCAGCCCAACGCCCGCGGGCGCAGACTCAACGCCGAAAAAGTTGTACTCAATCGGAGAATACTCTATCGGGAAATTCACTTTACAGGCAGTTTCAAAATTCGATAGTCCGCAAACTATAATTTTACTCATACACAATCACCATACTATTTTATAACAAAAATTAAAATCAGTCAAGTATTCATAATATTTCATTTAGGTGACATAATAGATAAAAACGGAGGTTTTCTTATGATTTATACCGTTACATTCAACCCAGCGCTTGATTTGGTTATAAATACCGAAAAATTTCTTTTGGGTGAAATCAACCGCAGTAAAAGCGAAAATATCTTTGTCGGCGGAAAAGGAATCAATGTTTCGATTGTATTAAAAGAACTCGGGATGGAAAGCACCGCGCTCGGATTTGTCGCAGGATTTACCGGTGAAAAAATCGAAAAGGAATTGAAAGAACTTCAAATCAAAAGCGATTTTGTCAAACTTTCCGAGGGTGACACAAGAATCAATATCAAAATAAAATCCGATATTGAAACCGACCTGAACACAAGCGGAGCAAAAATCAGCGACTTTGACCTTCATAGACTCTACAAACAAATTGAAAATTTAAAAGACGGTGATGTTCTTATTATTTCGGGCAGTGTACCGAAAGGCACAGACAACACGGTCTATGAAAGAATACTCAAAAAGGTAGAAGAAAAGAATGTTCTTACGGTTGTTGATGCAACAGGAGAACTGCTGACAAATACTCTGAAATACCATCCGTTTTTGATAAAGCCGAATTTAGAAGAATTAGGTGAGATTTTTAATACCGACATAAAAAGTGATGAAGATATTAAAATGTATGCCGAAAAGTTGCAAAGTATGGGTGCAAAAAATGTTCTTGTATCAATGTCAAAACAGGGCAGTTTTCTCCTTACTGAAACCGGTGAAGGAATAAGGCAAGGCTGTATCAAGGGCAAACTTGTAAATTCATCGGGCAGCGGCGACTCTATGGTCGCGGGTTTTGTTGCGGGATTTTTGCAAAAACACGATATGAAATATGCGCTTAGTCTTGCATCCGCCTGCGGTAGTGCAACGGCATTCTCACTTTCTCTTGCTAAACATAACGAAATTTTTAAGTTACTAAACGAAAGCAGTGAAACTTTTTGCGAATAATTGACCTACTGAGAAAGGACAGTATTGAAATCGGCGCAAACGCCGTAAACAAAGAACGGGCAATTGACATCCTCATTGACTTGCACGAAAAATGCTCTGTTATTTCTGATAAAGAAAAATTCAGAAAGGAAATATTCAAAAGGGAGAATGCATCCACAACGGCACTGCCGAACGGTATCGCCATACCCCATGCTAAATCAGACAGCGTGAAAAAAACGTCGTTGTCGGCGATTACGCTAAAAAAAGGCATAGACTTTTCTTCTCCCGACAAAAAACCTACAAAACTGATTTTTATGATTGCGGCAACAAACGACGCCGACACTCATCTCGAAGTTTTGTCAAAACTTATGACACTTTTGGTCGACAACGTTTTTTGCAATAAACTTATCAACGCCAAAGACTGTGAAGAATTCCTACGCCTTATTGACGAAAAAGAAAGCGAAAGATTTACCGAACAAAGTACAGTTACACCTTCTGTTCACAAGGCTTTCTACGATGTGCTTGCTGTGACAGCCTGCCCGACGGGAATTGCACACACCTTTATGGCGGCAGAATCGCTTGAAAAGAAAGCAAAAGAAATGGGCGTTTCGATTAAGGTGGAAACAAACGGCTCTGCCGGTGCAAAAAATATCCTCACCGATGAAGAAATCGAAAACTGCAAAGGTATTATCGTTGCCGCCGACAGAGAAGTAAACACAGCCCGTTTTGATAACAAACGGGTTTTATTTACCAAAGTTGCCGACGGTATTCACAAGCCGGAAGTTCTTATAAACAATATCATTGAAGAAAAATCACCCATTTTCCACACAGGCAATACCTCTAAAGAAGAAAAAGTTACTCGCAGCGATAACGCAGGGCAAAGAATTTACAGACACCTTATGAACGGAGTATCGAATATGCTCCCGTTTGTTATCGGCGGCGGTATTATGATAGCGATTTCTTTTCTTATTGACACAATACTTTCGATGCCACAGGACGGGGCTTTCGGCACTCATACAGAAGCCTCACAGTTTTTCAACTCAATAGGAAGTATAGCATTCTCATTTATGATGCCCGTACTTTCGGGATTTATTGCTATGAGCATAGGAGACAGGCCGGGGCTTGCGGTTGGTTTTGTCGGCGGAATGCTCGCAACAACGGGAAGCACTTTTTTGCTTCCTTTGGGAGACTCAAACTCAATTTCGGGATTCCTTGGTGCTTTGGCGGCAGGTTTTCTCAGCGGATATATTGTTTTGCTCATAAAACGAATATTTTCATTCCTGCCGAAAAGTATGGAAGGAATCAAGCCGGTACTGATTTATCCCTTACTCGGGATTATACTCATCGGTGTTATTATGTGCGCGCTCAACCCTTATGTCGGCATGCTGAACAATCTTCTTTTCAACGCATTAAATCGGATGAACACGGCAAGCAGGGTTTTGCTCGGTGCGGTTTTGGGCGGTATGATGGCTATTGATATGGGCGGACCGTTCAACAAAGCCGCCTATGTTTTCGGTACGGCATCACTAGCAACAGGGGGATATAACATAATGGCATCCGTTATGATAGGCGGTATGGTGCCACCTCTTGCAATTGCACTTTGTGCTACGATTTTCAAAAACAAATTTTCAGAAAAAGACAGAAAATCGGCTATGGTAAATTATGTTATGGGTTTATGCTTTATTACAGAAGGTGCTATTCCCTTTGCCGCGGCAGACCCGATAAGAGTAATTCCGTCTTGTATTATCGGTTCATCAATAGCGGGAGCGTTGTCGATGGTGTTTGACTGCTCGCTTATGGCTCCCCACGGAGGAATTTTTGTTTTCCCCGTTGTTACAAACGCTTTGCAGTATTTTATCGCACTCGCTGTCGGCACGATATCGGGAGCAGTTATACTCGGACTCGTCAAAAAGAGTGAAACAGAAAAAAAGGTAGTGAAAAACTATGGTTAGTGAAAAAACAAGGCTTGTAAACGAGCAGGGCTTTCATATGAGACCTGCAACAGATTTTGCAAATGCCATGCAAAAATACGACTGTGATATCAGAATAGAATATAACGACAATCAGATAAATGCAAAAAGTATGATGAATATTATTGCGGCGGGCATCCGCTATGGTAGTGACATCACAATTATGTGCGACGGAAAAGACGAAGAAAAAGCACTCAGAGAGGCTGTTGATTTGATTGAATCAGGTCTGTCTGAATAATAAACTCTTTGGTATTGCTGTATCAAAAGGTATTGCAAACGGCAAAGCTTTTGTCATAAAGACAAGGGAAAATGATTTTTCCCACTTTGCCGATAATTCTAAATTAGAATTATCTCGCTTTCTTGATGCTATAGATAAATTTGAAAAAGATAATGAAGAAAAAGCCTTTCGCCTAAACGAAAAAGAAAGAAAAATATTACTCGGTCATACCGCTATGGTAAAAGACCCCTATGTTTTTGACAGCATAAAAAAAGAAATAGAAAATAAAAAAACCGCAGAAAAAGCGGTGTTCGATGTCTTTGAAGAATATATCAAATTATTTGAAAACAGCAACGACAAAATCACGATAGAACGGTGCGATGACATCAAGGATGTCAGAAACGGAATAATTGAGATTTTGCAAAACAAAAACACAAAGGTATCCGGTATCGGATATAACAGCGTTGTAGTTGTAAAGGAACTTACGCCTTCGCTGATATCTTCGCTTGACAGAGAAAAGGTTGTTGCAGTCATCAGCGAAAACGGGAGCGAAACATCACACAGCGCTATACTTGCAAGAACGCTTGAAATACCGTCTATCCTCTCGGTGAAGTCCGCTACGGAAATAATAAAAGACGGCGACACTCTTATCGTAGATACCGAAAATTCGCAGATAACGATAAATCCGTCAAAAAATGAAATAATCGAATGTGAAAAGAAAAAAGAGAAAATCAAAGCGGAAAATGAAAAGATAAAAAAATATCTTACTCTCCCCTGCCTTACAAAAGATTCAAAAAGAATTTCAATCTATTCAAATGCGGGAACTTTTTTCGATGTTGAAAGAGGAATAAAAGTCAATACAGAGGGTGTCGGACTTTTTCGCACGGAATTCCTCTACATGGACAGAGAAACTCCGATAACGGAAGAAGAGCAATTTCAAATTTACAAAAAATGTGTTACGGCACTCAAAGGAAAGCCGCTTACTATCCGCACACTTGATATCGGCGGTGACAAAAATGTTAAGTCGCTTGACCTAAAAAAAGAAGAAAATCCATTTTTGGGATTTCGGGCAATTCGATTTTGTCTTAACCGTGATGATGTTTTTATACCGCAACTTACGGCTATTCTCAAAGCGTCGGCATACGGTAAAATACGAATTATGCTTCCGCTTGTCACCACCGCAAATGAGATACTCTCGGCAAAAGAAAAAATCGAATGCGTTAAGATGACTCTCTCAAAAAAGAAAGTCGACTTCGACTCAAATATCGAAGTCGGGATTATGGTTGAAACTCCGTCTGCCGCAATTTCGGCGGAAAAGCTAATTAAATACTGCGATTTTTTCAGTATCGGTACAAACGACCTTGTGCAGTATATTATGGCGGTTGACAGAGGAAATAAAGATGTAAAGTACCTTTACTCTCCGCTGGAACCGGCGGTAATAAAAGCGATAAAGCATATATCGGATTGTGCAAGAAACCAAAACAAAGAAGTCGGAATGTGCGGTGAACAGGCCACCGACAAGACTATGATACCCTTACTTGTTTCCCTGCTTGACGAATTTTCGGTCAATCCAGCCTTTTTGCTCAAAACAAAATACCGTATCGCAAAATACACTACGGACTTTTCAAAGTGGCTTGTAAACGAAGCACTAAAGTGCGATACGAAAGCAGAAATAGAAAACCTCGTAAAAACAACAAGTCAGTCTCAAAAACTTTGAGGCTGACTTTTTGCTATATTTTTCAATGCTTCGACTGCAAATCTTATTTCTTCTTCGGAATTAAAATAAGAAAATGAAAATCGAACTGTGCCTTTTATATCCGTGTTCATACTTTTGTGTGCCAAGGCTGCACAATGAAAACCTTCTCGTACCATAATGCCATATCTCTCATACAGTTCATTTGCAACAAAGGCGTTGTCTAAATCATCAAACGAAATTGATACAACTGCTGTACATTTATCATCGGATAAATCAGCACAGTACACGGTAATCCCCAAAATGTTTTTCACTCCATCTATAAAACGACGCCTTAAGAAAATCTCTTTTTCTCGTATGTTGTCTATCCCGACTTTTTCGATATATTTGAGCGAATGATTAAGCGAGTATATACCGCACAAATTAAGTGTTCCGCTTTCATATTTATCGGGCAAAACAGATGGTTGTTCAAAAGACTGTGAAAAAGAACCCGTCCCGCCTGTGACAGTAGGTACTAAAACTTTTTCAAGTCTTTCGCTTACATAAAAACCGCCTATTCCCTGCAAAGAAAGAAGCCCTTTGTGACCTGAAAATGCAAGAAAATCTATGTTCGATTTTGAAACGGATATCGGAATTACGCCCGCTGTCTGTGCGGTATCTACTGCGAAGAAGATATTGTGTTTTTTGCATACTTTTGAGATTTCTTCAATACTAGAAACCGAGCCGAAAACATTTGATGCGTGGTTGATTATCACGGCTTTTGTATTCGGCTTTATCAGTTTTTCTATCTCTTTTGCTTCGACTATTCCGAGTTTGTTTGCGTGTGCTGTGTCAAAAGTTATGCCCCTCTCCTTTTGCAAAGCAAAAAGAGTACGCATAACGCAATGATGTTCCATACTGCCTGTTACAATATGGTCGCCTTTTTGCAGCAATCCGCGAAGAAAAATGTTTACCGACGAAGTGACACCGGAAGTAAAAATTATTCTTTTTGAGAATTTTGCCACATCTCCGCAATCGAAAAACCTACATAGCATTTCTCTTGTTTCAAGTACAATTTGTGAGGATTTTACCGAGAGAGGATATACTCCCCTGCCTACATTGACGCTGGCGTTATCAATAAATTCGCCCACAGTTTTTGCAAGCTTTGGGGCTTTCGGAAACGAAGTCGCGGCGTTATCAAAATAAATTTGTTTCATATTTATATTTCCATATCAGAATTATTTATTTTTCTATACTAG
>JAGHTC010000096.1 GCA_018065465.1 Candidatus Ruminococcus equi | reverse complement strand
AAATATAGATGAGGGGTACTCATCAAAATTTTTTGGAGGTTATATTATGGAAAATCAAGAAGTTGTAAAAGTTCCCGGTAAAGGTTTTGCCGTTGCATCATTAGTTCTCGGCATCGTTGCATGTGCTATCGGTTGGTTTGGTACAGTAAGCGGAATTATCGGCGTTATCTGCGGTGTTCTCGGTCTTATATTTGCTATTATGGCAAAGAAAAAGGCTGAAGCAGAAGGTCAGAAACTCGGTATGGCTACAGCAGGCCTCGTTCTTTCTATCATCGGTCTTATACTTGCTATTATCGGACTTATCGCTTGCGGTATCTGCGTTTGCGTTGCAAATCAGGCTTTGCAAGAAGCAGGCATTGATTACAGCGCTCTTTCTTCTGAACTCAACAGCGCATTGAGCAGCATGCAGTAATTATTGTCAACCTTTATACAGTCAGTCGCAAGGCTGACTGTATTTTACTTTTTGGAGTAAATATGTTTCCTACTTTTGAATTTTTAGGCAGGGAAATCGGTCTTTACGGTGTCTTTGCCGTTATCGGTCTGCTTTTTAGCGGTTTTGTCGCATACAGACTTTGCAAAAAATTTGATATTTCATTTGATGATATGATACTCGTTATGCTCACTGCCCTTTTCGGCGGGTTTATTATCGGGCATCTTATCTTCGCTTTGACCAATATTTCCGAAATCATTGTGATTTTCCGGCACATCGGAGAACTGTGGTTTAAAGAATTTTTTGTCCTGCTTGGCACTTATATCGGCGGTATGGTTTACTACGGCGGGTTTATCGGCGGTGCTTTGGGTATTGTTGTTTACACCCACTTTGCAAAGTCGCTGTCAAGAAAGCATCTGCTCGATATCTTTGCTGTTGTTATGCCGTTGTTCCACGCTTTCGGCAGGATAGGATGTTTCTTCGGCGGATGTTGCTACGGTATTGAGTCTGAATTCGGCTTTACAGTTACCGACAATGTTCTCAATCCGTCAATCAACGGTGTCAACCGTTTTCCCGTGCAACTTCTTGAATCGGTACTTAATCTTTTGATTTTCCTTTTCCTTTTATATCTCATAAAAAAAGAAAAATTTTCAGGCAACCTTCTATATATTTATATGATAATTTACCCTATTGTGAGATTCTTTGATGAATTTCTCAGGGGCGATAGTTACAGAGGATTTTTGTTCGGACTTTCCACTTCGCAGTGGATAAGCATTATCCTTTTTGTTATCGGCGTTACGGTACTTATCATAAAGAAAACACAAAAAAGTAGGGCTCAGGAATCGACCTGAGCCTTTTTGTTTGTAATAAGATAATTTATTATCGCCATCGATACAATTATGATATATCCGATGACGCTTAACAAATCGGGAAGTTGGTCAAAGACGATAAAACTCAAAGCCGCCGCAAAAATTATCTGCGAAAAATCGTAGACCGAAATTTCTTTCGGCGGAGCGTTTGTATATGCCGCGGTAATCGAGAACTGGGCAATCGCGGCGACGACGCCGGCTGACAGGAGCATTGTAAGTTGGAAAAGGCTCATCGGCTCAAAAACTATCAAGGTAATCGGTGCGGACACAAGAGTTGACACAGCGGAGAAAAAGAAAACTATCAGCAAATTTTCCTCTCCCATTACACCGAGTTTTCGCACACAACCATAGGCAGCACCTGCTGTCAGTCCGCCCATAAAAGCACAGACAGACGCAAATAGTTCGGGATTATCGAAAGACGGCTTTATGACAAACAAAGCACCGACAAAAGCACCCGCAACCAAAATCCACTGATATAATTTTGGTTTTTCTTTGAGAAAAACATAAGCGAAAAGTATCGCAAAAAACGGAGAAAGTTTGTTGAGTATTGAGGCATCGGAAAGCACAAGTCTGTCGAGTGCGTAGTAGTTGCAGACTACTCCCGTAAATCCGAAAAATGTACGCAAAAGCATATACAGAAAAGTTTTTCTGTTTTTCGGTTTGAAGGATTTATTATTCTTTATTAGCATTATAAGCGCAATAACGGCGGCAATCGCATTTCTGAAAAATACTTTTTGAAAAGTCGGCAGGTCGCCTGCCAACTTGACAAACATATTCATCAATGCAAAAAAGAACGCTGAATTTATTATAAGCAAAATGCCTTTTGTCTTTTTATTCAAAATATCACCCGAATACATTATACACCCAAAGAAAAATTTGTAAATTTATTTTTTTGTGCTATACTTTTATTGATAAAACTTTTTCGAGGTATAATTATGCTTACTTTACTGCAAAAATTGTTTATAAAAGATAACGGTGATGCCAATGTAAAGCGAAGAAAAATCGGTATGCTTTGCAGCGGTTACGGAATTTTTCTGAACATACTGCTTTTTATCGGCAAATACTTTGCCGGTGTTATCAGCTCATCTATCGCTATCACGGCAGATGCTTTCAACAACTTGAGTGATGCGGGCTCGTCGCTTATATCACTTATCGGATTTAAATTTGCCGGTATGAAACCCGACCCAAAACATCCTTTCGGTCACGGCAGGATTGAATACCTTTCGGGGCTCGGCATTTCTGTTGCAATACTTGTTGTTGCATTTGAACTTTTCCGTTCTTCACTTGATAAGATTTTACATCCCGAAAGCGTTGATACTTCTTATCTTGCTATGGGTATTCTCGTTGTATCAATTATCGTAAAGTTTTATATGTTCTTTTACAACAGACGGATCGGAACAAAAATAGACTCGGCAGGAATGAAAGCAACCGCGATGGACTCTATCTCCGACACGATTGCTACATTCGTTGTACTTATTTCTATGATAATCACCAAATTCACGGGTGTAAATATCGACGGATACACAGGTATTCTTGTTGCGCTGTTCATCTTCTACGCAGGGTTTACTTCGGCAAAAGATACTTTGGCACCTTTGCTCGGTACAACTCCCGACAAAGAATTTGTTGACCAAATCAACGATATTGTTATGGGGTACGACAAAGTACACGGTATTCACGACCTTGTTGTTCACGACTACGGTCCCGGCAGACAGTTTATCTCGCTCCACGCAGAAGTTGACGGCAGAGACGATATATACGAAATTCACGACGAAATTGACCGAATTGAAAGAGACCTGTACGAAAAACTCGGATGTGAAGCGACTATACATATGGACCCGATACAGTTAGGTGATGAAAGAGTAACTCAGTTACGCTCTGAAACGGCAATCCTGATGAAGAACATCCACATAGATGTTACCATTCACGATTTTCGAGTTGTCCCGGGTACTACCCATACTAACCTTATCTTTGACATCGTAATACCTTTTGAAGTCAAAATGACGGACGACGAAATAAGAGAAAAGGTACAAAAACTTGTCAGCGAAAAACGGGACAACTATTTTACCGTAATTCAAATAGACAGAAACTACATTTAACGGAGGCACTATGGCATCAAATAAATGTGAATACTGTGCATACTATGTGTATAATGAAACATACGAATGCTACGAATGTATGGTTAACCTTGACGAAGACGACCTTGAACGCTTTTTGCGTTCATCTACCGATGATTGCAACTACTTCAAGTCGGGCGATGACTATGAAATTGTAAGGAAACAAAACTGATATGAAAAGGAAACTCAAACTGCTTCTCAGCCTTTTTCTGACTTTTATGAAAATCGGCGTTGTCACCTTCGGCGGTGGCTATGCTATGATTCCGATTATCGAAAGAGAAACGGCTCAAAAACACAAGTGGATACAGGAAAGCGACCTCATCAATGTTGTCGCTATTTCCGAGTCTACTCCGGGCCCTATTGCTATCTGCGCCGCAACATTTATCGGATATGAAGTTGCGGGATTTTTCGGTGCGTTTTTTGCGACTGTCGGAGTAGTTTTGCCTTCTTTTGTTATCATCTTCGTTATTTCCTTATTCTTGCGACAATTCGAAGAACTGAAAATTATCAAATATGCCTTTTTCGGAATAAGGGCAGGCGTGCTGGCACTTATCGTTAAGGCTGTTATTTCTATGTTCAAGCAGTCACCGAAAAACATAGTTGCCTATATCATTATGGCTTTGTCGTTTGTGCTTGTCACTTTCTTTTCGACAAATGTACTTGTCATTATCCTGTCGAGTGCTGTTGTCGGACTTTGTGCTACGCTGATTGCAAGAAAGCGGGGTAAGACACTATGACATACTTACTCCTTTTTCTTGAATTTTTGAAAATCGGTGCATTTACTTTCGGCGGCGGTTATGCGATGATTCCTTTCATCCTTGAAACCGTAGAGAAAAACGGTTGGATGACCACACAGGAACTTGTTGACTTTATCGCAGTAAGTGAGAGTACACCGGGGGCATTTGCCGTCAACATCTCCACTTATGTCGGCAGTGAGGTTGCAGGATTTTTTGGTGCTGTAGTCTCTACTCTCGGTCTTATACTTCCCGCTTTTGTACTCATCCTGATTATAGCAAGATTTTACAACAAGTACAAAGAAAGCGTTATCGTTTCGGGTTGCCTTATGGGGCTGAAATCTACGGTTGTCGGACTTATAC
Source organism: Candidatus Ruminococcus equi (assembly GCA_018065465.1). GTDB lineage: Bacteria > Bacillota > Clostridia > Oscillospirales > Acutalibacteraceae > Ruminococcoides > Ruminococcoides equi. The sequence continues at coordinate 16,078 of JAGHTC010000096.1, read as the reverse complement.
TTGCTACTCTTGTTTCTATATCTATCGAAGTATTTTTTGCTAACGGTTTTTCCGTTGCGGTATTTTCTACAAAAGAATTTTACCTTTCACTTTTTGTGTTCTTGATTTCGGTTTTCCTTTTGCTTTACAAAAAATTAAGCCCTATTATCATCATAGGACTTTCGGCAGGACTTGGAATAATTTTCGGCTACACGGGACTTATTACCGTATAGCAAAATTTTATCATTATTGGTGGCTTTATGAACGAAATAACTAAAAATGTACAAACTGCAAAATGTGAAAACGGCAGTTGTAAAAACGAACGAAACGAAAGCAAAGTTGAGATAATTTTGCTTATCATTTCTGCTGTGCTTTTTGTTCTTTCTGTTGTGCTTCAGATACTGAAAATCTCCCCCATCCTTGTTATGATACCCGCGCTGCTTTGCGTTTTGCTTTCGGGATACGAAGTTATTATCGACGGAATAAAGTCGGCAATAAAACTCAGCCTCGACGAAACAACGCTGATGACTGTTGCTGTAATAGCCGCAGTTATTTTAGGCGAATTTGTAGAGGCGGCGGCGGTTACTTTGCTCTTTTCGCTCGGCGAACTGCTCGAAGACAAGGCGGTTGACAAATCAAAAGACAGGATAAAAGCACTTGTTGATATTCGCCCCGATACGGCAACTGTTATAGTTGATAAACTTAAAACAAAAACTGTTCCTGCAAAGAAAGTTGAAATCGGCACTCTTATCGAGATTGCTCCGCATACGGTTATTCCGATTGACTGTGTTGTTATAAAAGGCAAATCTTTTGTTGACACTTCGGCAATAACGGGCGAGTCTTTGCCGCTTGAATGTGAAAAAGGAACTTTCCTTCAAAGCGGTATGCTAAACGGTGATTCAACTCTTTACGCAAAGACGACCAAAACGCACGAAAACAGTACGGCAAGCAAGATTGTCGAACTTGTCGAAAACTCTGAAAAGAATAAGGCTGAAAGCGAAAAACTCATCACAAGATTTGCAAAAATCTATACCCCTGTAGTAATGCTTTTTGCCCTGGTTATCGCTGTCGTACCTCCGCTTATTTTCGGCGACTTTGTGCTGTGGATAAACCGTGCTTTGGTGTGTCTTGTTTCTGCTTGTCCGTGTGCTATTGTTATTTCTGTTCCTCTTGCATATTTTGCCGGAATCGGAAGTCAGAGCAAAAACGGAATACTGATAAAAGGCGGAAAATTCCTTGAAATTCTTGCAAATGCAAAAGCCTTTGTATTCGATAAAACGGGAACTCTCACCGAAAACAAAATAGTGATATCGGATATCAAGGCATTCGGCAATTACAACGAAGACGATATAATAAAACTTGCGTCATCGGTTGAAGAAAAATCCACTCACCCCGTTGCAATCGCTATAAAAGAACTTGCAAGAGAAAAGAAAATCGAGCCACTCACTTTCGAAAATTACAAAGAAATTCCGTCGAAAGGTGTCAGCGCTGTTTACGGTACAAGCGAAATCAGATGTTTTGCCGACAATAACGAGATAAAACTAACCATTGACAACAAAACGGCGGGTATAATAAAAACTTCCGACCAAATCAGAAAAGAAGCAAAATCGGTACTAACTAACCTTAAAAAACTCGGCATAGAAAAAATCGTTATGCTCACGGGTGACAAAAAGGACAACGCAGAAGAAGTTGCAAAAACACTGAAAATTGACGACTACTCCTACTCCCTTTTGCCACAGGATAAATTGCGAAAGGTGCAAGAACTAAAAAAAGATTTTTCTCCGCTGTGTTTTGTCGGTGACGGAATAAACGACGCCCCTGTTATGGCAGAAAGTGACTGTGCAATTGCTATGGGACTCGGAAGCGAAGCGGCAATAGAAACCGCGGATATTATACTTTCAAACGGCGACCTTTCACCGCTGCCAAAAGCAATCAAACTTTGCAGAAAAACAATGAAAACGGTGAAAACAAACCTAATACTCGCACTGACACTCAAAGCGGTTGTAATCATTCTTGCCGTTTTGGGAATTGCGCCGATGTGGCTTGCGGTACTCGCTGACACAGGTATGTGTGTACTGTGTGTAATAAACTCCACACGGTTGATAAAAGCATAAAATTAAGGCTACCAAATGGTAGCCTTTTTTATTGCTTCATTTTTCTTTTGAATACTGCTATTGCTATTACCGTAATTACGAGCATATAGGAAAGCACCCACAAAAGATGCGGTAAAGCAGATGCAAAATCACATCTCAACGCACAGCGACCGAGTTCTACAGCGTGGACAAACGGCAGTACATTTGCAAGTTTTTCAAACCAACCTCCGACGAGCGACATATCAAACCAAGTACCTGACAGCCACGCAGAAAGATTTGTCAGCAACGCCCCGCAAATTCCGCCGACTGCTTTATCGCTCAATATCGAGCCGAACAGTAAGCCAAGCGAAATATAAAACATAGCGCAAGGAATCAGCAGTAAAATCGAAAACAATATTCCGAGCGATATTTTAAGTCCGAGCACAACGGCAAAGGCAAAGCATACGAACATCTGCAAGATTGCCAAAGGAATTAACGGCAAAGTATAGCCGAAGATAAAATCAACAGGTTTCATTTCGGTTGTAAAAAGTCTTTGCAAGAACAAAGAGCCACGGTCTTTTGACACAAGCAAAGCGGAAAAGAGAGTTATAAACGAGAGTGAGAACACCGCAATACCGGGAGTAAGGCTGTCAATTTCAAACATACTTACGGGGATATTGCTCTGTATTGCCGACAATAAAAACAGCAAAACAATAGGAAATCCCAAGCCGAAAATTATTGACAGTGGGTCAAGGACAATCTCTTTAAACACCCTTTTTGAAAAGTAGAGAAATCTCATTTTACACCCTCCTTTACAAGGGCGATAAAAGCATCTTCGAAATTGTCTTTTCCTGTTTTCAATTTTAGGTTTTCGGCAGTATCGCAGGCAATAAGTTTTCCGTCTTTCATAACGCCTATTCGGTCACTAAGTTTTTCTGCTTCTTCCATATAGTGCGTTGTCAAAATCACGGTAACTTTGCCCTTTAACTCTCTGATTATCTCCCACAAATCCGCACGGGACAAAACATCAAGTCCCAAAGTCGGCTCATCAAGACAAATGACTTTCGGCGAATTTATCAAAGCCATAGCGATAGAAAGCCTGCGTCTGTATCCGCCGGAAAGAGTTTTCGCTCGTTTGTCTTTGTATTTTTCAAGAGAAAATTTTTCGAGTAGTTCTGCGGTTTTTTCATCAACCGTTGATTTTGTCATATTATGGGCGTATGCCATAAGTTCGAGATTTTCTTTTACCGTAAGGTTTTCGGCAACGGCACTCTCCTGAGGTGAAACGGATATAACGCTTTTTGCATAATCGCTTTCTGTTACAACGCTTTTTGAGTCGATAAACGCGTCTCCGCTGTCGGGTTTTGTCAAGGTAGAAAGCATTTTTATCGTTGTGGATTTTCCTGCACCGTTTACCCCCAAAAGAGCAAAAAGTTCGCCGTCTTCTATATCAAGCGTCAGGTCATTCACCGCCGTTATATCCTTATATCTTTTAGTCAAATTGCGTAGTTCTATTTTCGACACTTCTGTCATCTCCCGTGTAGCGTGATTTCAGTCCCAAGTACAAATCGGTCAACATCATACTTGCTGTTTTTTCGTCAATATTCGCAAATGAAGTTACCTGCATAACGGCTATTCCGTGGACACAAGCCCACATTTCAGTATGAAACATTTTGGCATTTTCTTCGCTTATGCCCAAAGAATTTTTAATAAGCGGAGTTACCTTTGACACATAGTCAACATAGATATCTTTGTTCTCGTCGCGCTGTTCCATAAAAATCAGTCGGAAAAGTTCCTTTTCGTTTCGTGCAAAGTTGATATATGCCATTCCGTAGGACTTGTAGAGAGGATAGATTTTTTTCTTGCTTTCCATATCCACATAGTCGGAATATATCCCCTGAGCCTTTATGATAACCTCGTCTTTTATTTCTGAAATAGAATTAAAATTTGTAAATATCGGCTGGGTGGAGCAAGAAAGTTTTTTTGCGATATTTCGTGCATTAAGCGCAGAAAAGCCGTTTTCGCGAACGATATCCAAAGACACATTCACGATATCTTCTTTTGTAATTTTAACTGGCGGTGGCATAATCTCAACTCCATAACAGATGTTATATAACACTCGTTATTATATCACATATATTCTTTTTGTCAATATATGAGCATAAAAAAACTGCAACGATTTCTCGTTGCAGTTCGTTTTTTATTATATTACTTTATTACAGGAATTTCCAGTTATCCACATCGAAGACGCCTTTTGTGGTTACTCGCAGTGACGGGATAACGGGCAGGCTCAAGAACGACATTGTCATAAACGGGTCGATGTCCTTGTTACATCCGAGTTCGTATGCCTTTTTGTGTGCATCGATAATCTTTTCGTTTACTACGGAAAGCTTTTCTTCGGACATAAGTCCCGCAATTTCAAGCGGAACAAATGATACAACTTCGCCGTTGTTGACTATTACGATACCGCCCTTGTTGTCGGCGATATAGTTTACGGCTGTTGCTATATCGCTTTCGTTACAGCCGATTACGATAATATTGTGTGAATCGTGGGCAACGCTTGTTGCAACTGCGCCCGATTTGAGCATATAGCCCTTTACAAAGCCGATACCGATATGGTTAGTGTTGTTGTGGCGTTCAACACAGGCAATCTTCAAGATATCGTTATCAACATCAATCTTGTCGGCTGTGCCGAGATTTTTCGTTACGATTTCATTTTCAACTATGCCGAGAAGTCCCAATTCACCGCTTGTTTCAAACGACTTTTCAGTTACTCTTTCGAGATTGAAAGTATTGTGTGCTCTTTCTACTAAATTCTTATCAATATTCGGCTCTGCAAAATCTTTGAGAGTTTTGTCAAAGACAACTTCACCGCTTTTGATTACCATTTCAATATTGAAATCATCAAAGTTGTCGATTACTGCTATATCGGCAAGATACGACGGAGCAATAGCGCCCTTGTTCTTCATGCCGAAATACTGTGCAGCATTTATGGAAGCGACCTTAATGGTAATAAGCGGGTCTGCGCCGTTTTTTATTGCCTTTTTAATTATGTAATCAATATGACCGTTATACAGTAAACCGTCGGGATGTTTGTCGTCTGTTGCAAACATACAGCGTGAAGAATATTTTTCACAAAGCAAGGGCATCAAAGCATCCAAATTGTTTGCCGCTGTGCCTTCTCTTATCATAATGTACTGACCTTTTCGTACCTTTTCAAGAGCATCGGAAAAGTCGTAGCACTCGTGGTCGGAGTAAATTCCCGCGGTAATATAAGCGTTGAGCAATTTTGCGTCAAGCATAGGAGCGTGACCGTCGACAGTCTTGCCGTTTATTTCGGAAAGAACGATTTTTGACAAAACGCTTTCGTCACTATTGACTACGCCGACATAGTTCATCATTTCGGCAAGTCCCAAAACTCTTTCATTTTCGATATATGGGAGCATATCAGTATATTCCAAAGGTTCGAAATTTTCTTCGTTCTCACAGGCGGGAACACAAGACGACAGCATAAAGCAAACATCAAGAGGTAAGCCTTCTGTTGCCTGCAGCATATAGTCAATACCCTGTGTACCCATTACATTTGCTATTTCGTGAGGGTCGGTTACTACGGTGGTTGTTCCGTGAGGAACAACGGCACGAGCAAATTCGCAGGGATTTACCATTGAACTTTCAAGGTGAATATGACCGTCGATAAATCCGGGAACTAAGATTTTTCCTGTCATATCATATTCCTTTTTGCCGTTGTATTCGCCAATTCCGACAATATAACCGTTACATATTGCAATATCACCTGTCAAAAGTTCATTTGAAAACACATTTACATAGGTAGCGTTTTTGAGAACTACATCAGCATTTTCCTTTGACAAAGCAACAGAAATCTTTTCCTTTTTGTCAGATAAATATTCTGATAATTTTTCTAATTTAGAATTATTCATAATACCACTCCTTTGCGTTTTATTATATCATCCTTTTATTCTTTTGTCTATGAATTTTGTTATTTATATCAAATAATACATTGACACAAAAAGTGCTTTGTAATAAAATAACAAGTATATTCGGAGGCGTTTATGGCTAAACACAGTATGGAAGCACAAAAATCGGGATATAATGTTCGAAACTCGATAATCAACTATTATCTTCTTTTGATGTTCACATTTTTTCCTGTTTTCTTAACAAATCAATATGCTCACGCAAGAACGGATAAATTTGTACTTTTTATCATCTTATCTGCTTTACTTATCGGCAGTGTGCTTATCATTTCTTCGGTTTATTCTAAAGAAATAGCACAGGGTAATATGATAGCAAATGAAACAGTTCCCTTTACTAAATTTTCCGCTACCGATATCGGTATGCTGTTATTCTTTTTCTTTGCTCTTATTTCTACTGTTTTCTCGCAGTATCCGCTTGACTCGCTCACGGGAAACGCAGGCAGAAACAACGGACTGATACTCATTTTTCTATATACAGCCGTGTACTTTATTTTAACTCGATTTTGGTACTACAAAGACTACCTTATTGTCGGGTATCTTGTCTTTTCGTCTTTTGTTGCTTTGCTTGCTGTGTTGCACTTTTTCTACATTGACCCGTTTGGACTTCTTTCTGGTTATTCTGCGGAAGTTGCAAAAGATTTCGGCACTACTATCGGCAACAAAAACACAACAGCGTCTTTTATGTGTCTTTTCCTGCCTGTTGCGATAACGGTTTTTGTACTCGCAAAGAAAAGATTTATGAAAGTCCTGTCTGCGATATCCGTCTTTTGTGCTTATACTGGAATACTTGCCGCCGACAGTAACTCGGGATACCTCGGTATGTTCGCAATTTTACTGATAATGCTCATAGTCTTTGTCGGAAAATTTGAGTATATCAAAGAATATATGCTCGCTTTATTCATTGCATTTGCAAGCGGAAAGGTTCTTCGTCTGTTTTCACTTATTATGGGCGATAACTCAAAATCCTTTGAACAAATTGCAAAATTCCTTATTTACGACAACCGCTCGTATATACTCGTAATAGTACCGCTTTGCATATATCTTCTTTTACTCCTTTGCAAAAACGGGATTTCTGCCCACTATCCGAAAAAAATATTAAGAATCGCAACAATAATAGTTGCTCTTTCGATATTCGGATACCTACTTTACAAATTCATCTTCTTCTCGGTTTATGATATAACAACCGACCTCGGATGGGAAACAAAGCTCTTCCGCTTTAACGAAAAATGGGGAACTCACCGAGGATATATGTGGATAAACGGTATGAAAGAGTTTTCAAACTTCAACTTTTTCAGCAAACTTTTCGGCAGTGGACCTGACACTTTCTACCATGTATTTGAGCCTTACTTTGAGGGACTTCTCAAATACGGGGATTCGTCAACCGACTGTATCCACAGCGAATATCTCAACTACCTTGTAACACAGGGAATTTTAGGACTTTTGTCATATCTTTTGATACTTGTATCAACTTTGGTTCGTGCTTTGAAAAAATCAAAAGAAAACCCGCTGACGCTCGTTTTCCTCTTCCCTGTTTTGTGCTATGCAATTCAATCTGTTGTAAATATTTACCAACCGATAACAACACCGATTTTGTTTATTTTCATCGCACTTTGTGAAAATCTTTGTCGCGGAACATATCGGGAAAATGTGGTTTCTCTGTAATTGAATAAAAGACAAAGCCCTGCTTAACATAAAGTTAGGCAGGGTTTTTATTTTTCTAATACAGAATTATTTGTTGTCTTTTTTCGGAACATCCTTAAGCGGTATTACAGTGCCGTCGGGATATTCTACATCCACATTATCAAGTTGCTTTGAAAAGTTTTTACGAAAATTTTTCAGATACTCTGCGTAGAGTTCTTTTTGAAGTTTTTGTTCTTCTTCTGTGAGTCCTTGTTCACGCTTTTTCTTTGCCAAAGCATTTATTTTTGAAAGCAATTCGTCAGCCATTGTTTTCCCCCTTTAAAGAGTCAAGATAGTTTTGCAATATAATCGACGCGGCAACTGTGTCAACCGCTTTCTTTCTTTTTTTCCCGCGAACATCCTGTTCGGACAAATAATTATGTGCGGTTATCGTTGTTCCTCGTTCATCCTGCATAGTGGTTTTTATACCCGACTTTTCAGAAAGTTTTTGTGCAAAGGCTCGTGCATTTTTTGCACTTTCGCCTTCGCTGCCGTCCATATTTTTCGGCAGTCCGACAACGATAAGTTCGGCTTTATTTTCCTTTGCTGTCACGCATATTTTGTCTATCAGTTTCTCCTCGTTATATTCAAAAATCGTTTCAAGCGGAGAAGCGAGAAAGCCCGTTTTATCACAAATGGCAAGTCCTGTTCTGGCTTTGCCCAAATCAACAGAAATGATTACCATATAAACACCTCGAATATATAATACCATAAATTTATAAAAACGCAACCGGAGGTACATTGTGAAAGAAATTACAAACTCAAAAAACAACATAATATCACCGCAGACGGTACGATACATTTTCACGGGGACAATCACCGCCGCTATTGACCTTTCGGTATATATACTGTGCTTTGAATACCTGCCATTATACGGCACAACCTTAACGGTTGTATCTACCATAAATGCATGGAGTTTTTCGACAATGTTTTCGTTTTTCTCTAACAAGTTTTATGTTTTCAAAGGTGTATCAAACAGGAAACTCATCTATGAACTCGGGCTTTTTCTTTCGGTAAGGCTTCTATCACTTTTGATGTCGGTTACTATGATGATACTGCTGATAAACTCGGTCGGGATTAACTTTTTTATCGCAAAAATTACGGTCAGCACGCTTATAGTATCTTTTAACTATATTGTATCGCGAATTCTGATTTTCGGCAAAGAAAAGGCAGCATAGTTAATTCTAATTTAGAATAATAGTAAAAGGTTTATAACACAAACAAAAGATGTCATAAACCTTTTTTATACTAAAAATAATTTAATTCTACCGTTACGCTGTGGCGGACAGAATCTGCACCATAGCTGACATTTTCTTCATCAATCGAGAATTCGGCTAGCCTGCTGTTCACACTCTGTATATATGAGAAAAAGTACTGTGGGTACGACGAAAACAAGGAGTCAACCGCCGAGTCAAATTCAAGGTATTCGGGGTCAATATAAAATCTGAAATACTCTTTTTGATCCTTTGCATATTCGTACAATGAGTCAATCACATCTGCCCCATCAAAATCTTTTAGATGAGCACATTCGCGTACAAAGTAGTTGTAGGCTATGCTGTCGCATTTGGGCACAAACATATTAATTATTGCGGCTTCTTTTTCTTCATTTCCGCAGATTTCTTCTTCTGAAAACTTGTCAAAAGTATTTGAGATAGTGTGGTCGTCTAATAGTTGTTCTTCGCTTATGTTGAGATAATTATATACCGAGTACTCGTTTTCCATATCGTCCCAGGTTACATCGACATAGTACCAATCTCCGCCCAGAAGAACACAGTTCCACATATGGAGTTGTTCTTCTCCCGAGCCCATAATGCAAACAGTATCAACGCCGAGTGAAGAAAGCAAAAATTCAAAAGTTCTTGAGTAGCCCTCGCACACGGCAAGATTTTTTACCAATGCCCCGTAAACGTTATAGGCTTCGTAGTTAGTTATCTCATTTGTTTTCGCTTCATCGTTATCATAAGTACATATTTCGCGCAAGTAATCGTGAACATATTTTTCTCGCTCGTATTCATTTAGTCCGCTTTTGATACTGCTGAAAAGCTCGTTTGATATTTCTACAAAAGAATTTTGCATTTCGGTAATTTCGCTCGGTGAAAGATAGGAATAGACCTGCACGGCGGTGTAGTTGAGTGCATCGTACTTCCAATATCCAAACGATGATGAAAGCCAAAAGCACTCGGGATTATCATCCATAAACGCTTTTATAACTATTCTGACTTCGGCTTCGCTCAAAAGATAGTCTTCTATTACAACTTGTTTTGTTTTATAACCTTCGGTATCTTTATTCGGTGAAACGAAAAAGCACGACTCACGAAAACCGTCATAGAGTTTTTTCTCATAATCGTTGGTAAGTTCTTTATATGAGTGTTCATTTTTGCATGGCGTGTAGTACTCACTGAAAGTAAATGAAGGTTTGTTTATTTCTGTATATGAGCCGTTACTTTCTTTTTCTTCACTCGTTTTTGAAACAAATGACTGTTCGATATAGTCATATAGTTTGCAAGACGACAAAGAAACCGCCATACAAATTATTAAGATAAACGAAACTGCTGTTATAGTAATTCTTTTCAAAAAAACACCTCAAAAAACTTACTCTCTGTAATCAATCGGCAAGGTAGCTACAGCGTTTAGGTCAAGTTCTGCTATATTGCCACTTAGATATTCGTAATACCCCTGTGAGCCAACCATAGCGGCGTTATCACCACACAAAGAAAGTTCGGGCATATAAAGGTTGTAACCCTTATCTTTGCACTCTTTTTCAAGTCTTTTTCGCAAAAGCGAATTTGCCGAAACTCCGCCTGCTGTTACAAGGGTTTTTACTCCCTCTTTTTCTGCGGCTTTGAGAAAATTTTCAACAAGGCAGTCAACTACCGCTTTGCGAAAAGAAGCACACACATCGGCTTTGTTATATTCTTCGCCTTTTTGCTCTTTGTTATGTAGCAGATTTATCACGGCGGTTTTCAGCCCCGAAAACGAAAAGTCGTATTCGTTGCCCGAAAGTTTCGGGTGCGGGAAATCATAGGCGTTTTCGTCTCCGCTTTCGGCAATTTTATCAAGTTCGATTCCACCGGGGTATGGGATGCCCATTGTTCTTGCCGCTTTGTCAAAGGCTTCGCCTGCGGCGTCGTCTCGGGTTTTGCCGATAACTCTCATTTTCGTATAGTCTTCAACCATAACGATATGGCTATGCCCCCCCGACACAACAAGGCACAAAAACGGTGGTTTTAATTCTTTGTGAGAAATATAATTCGCTGCTATATGTGAACGCAGATGATGTACCGGAACAAGCGGTTTGTTCACAGCAAGGGAAAGTCCCTTTGCAAAATTTACGCCGACAAGCAAAGCACCGATAAGTCCCGGAGCAAAGGTTACTGCTATTGCATCAATATCATCAAGGGTGATTTCGGCTTTAATCAGCGCTTCGTTTACTACGCCGACAATACTTTCTGCGTGACGGCGTGAGGCAATTTCGGGAACAACACCGCCGTAGAGTTTATGCTCCTCGACCTGTGTTGCAATCACAGATGATATAACCTCTCTGCCGTCTTTTACTACGGCACAGGCTGTTTCGTCACAACTGCTTTCTATGGATAAAATCAACATAATTCTTCCTCAAAATACTTTGTATATAATATTGCATCCTCTTTCGGAGAGGAATAATAATCTTTTCTTACCGTTACTTCGGCAAAGCCGAATTTTTCGTAAAGTTTCTTTGCGGGGATATTCGAACTTCGGACTTCAAGCGACAAAAAACGCAAGTTTTTCTGTTTTGCAAGAAACAAAGCATCTTCGATAAGTTCGGATGCTATGCCATTTTTCCTATGTTCTTTGCTTACCGCTACATTGAGAATATAGCCTTCATCGACAATGATATTTATTACTATGTAGCCGATAATTTGCTTTTCTTCTTTTGCTACGAACAAAAAGGAATCGTCCTTCATAAGTTCGCTGTGGAAACTGTCATAACTCCACGGATTTGAAAAGCATTCGCGTTCAAGATAGGAAACTTCGCGCAAATCTTCTTCGGTCATTTTTACAATCTTCATAGCGTTTTTATCAACTCGCTTACAGCGTAGTATAACTCATCCCTGCATTTTCTGTACACGGTTATATCGCCGCCGAATGGGTCACTAATACCCGTATCAAGGTCATAGATATTGTCACTCGGTTTTCTTTTCAAAACTCGGATGTATTCATCCGGTATGCCCATAGAGTTCAAAATCGGCACACCGCTTTCATTCATCAATACAAAATAGGTGAATTCGTTTAAATTTAGCGACGGCAAAAAGCGGGAACGGTGGGATGAAATATCAATACCTTTTTCTGCCATAACTTTTACGGCATTGTCAGAAGCACTTTGTCCCATCGCCGCTGCAAGTCCGACAGACTCTGCGTGCATATCAAGTCCTTTTTCGGCACAAATCGAATTAAAAATTGCCTGTGCCATCGGACTGCGACAGGTGTTGCCTGTACAGATAAAAAGTACCTTTTTCATTCTTTACCTCCTTACTGTTTTGCGTCATACCATGTCTTTCCGACAGATGCTTGTGCTACCAAAGGAACAGAAAGTTTTGCGGCGTTTTCCATTTCTTCCTGCAAAAGCATTGCTACCCGCATAGATTCATACATCGGTGCTTCGACAATAAGTTCATCATGCACTTGCAAAATAAGGCGGGCGGAAAGTCCTTCTTCTTTGAGCCTTCTGTCAACTCTTATCATCGCTATTTTGATGATATCGGCAGCTGTGCCCTGGATAGGCGCGTTTCGCGCTACTCTTTCACCAAACGCTCTTGTGTTATGATTTGATGCGGAAAGTTCCGGCAGATAGCGTCTTCTGCCGTAGATAGTTTCAACATAGCCGTCTTTCTTTGCTTTTTCAATTATATTCTTCATATAACTGTCGATAGAAGAAAAATGTTCAAGATAAGATTTGATATAATTTGATGCTTCTTTGACAGATACTCCGATATCTTTTGACAAAGAAAATGCACCGATACCGTAGACAATACCGAAATTAACCGCTTTTGCTCTTGAACGCATAATCGGTGTTACCATATCAAGAGGCATATTGAATACTTGTGATGCGGTTATTGAATGGATATCGTCGTTATCAATAAACGCCTGTTTCATATTTTCGTCACCCGATATATGAGCAAGCACACGCAGTTCTATCTGCGAATAGTCGGCGTCTATCAAAACGCAGTCTTCTTTTGCGATAAAAAATCTGCGCAATTCTCTGCCGACCTGCGTTCTTACGGGAATATTCTGCAAATTCGGTTCGGTAGAACTTATTCTTCCCGTTCGGGTTTCCGTCTGATTAAATGAAGAATGAATACGACCGTCTTCATCTGCTTTTTCAACAAGAGAATCGCAGTAGGTAGACTTGAGTTTTGCAAGCGTTCTGTACTCCAAAATCAGCGAAATTACCGGATGATAATTTTTCAGTTCTTCCAAAACCTCGGCGTTGGTGGAATATCCGCTTTTCGTCTTTTTCTTTGCGGGAAGTCCAAGGTCTTCAAACAACGCAACAGAGAGTTGCTTTGGGCTGTTTATATTAAATTCATAGCCGACGAGCGAGTATATCTCACTCTCGAGTGAAACAACACGCCCGGTCAGTTCTTCGCCGTATTTTTTTATCCCCTCAACATCAACCATAAAGCCGATGTTTTCCATTCGGGCAAGGACTTTTGAAAGTTCAATCTCCATATCGTGGAGCAGTTCTTTTTGTCCGAACGCTTCAATACGGTTGCTCAATTTTTCGACAAGCAAGGGCATTTTGTGAACGCAGGACAAAAACTCGTCGTCGCACATATCAAGTTCTATTTCATATTCAGCCAAAAGCCTTGATAAATCATAACTTGACGATGACGGGCTCAAAAGATAGGCTGCAAGTGAAATATCGAATTCGATATTCTTGCACTCAAATCCCATTTTATCGGCATAAGCAAAAACAGGTTTTGTTTCGTAAAGATACTTTTCAGCACTTGACAAAAGTATGTCTTTTGCTATTTCTTCACCCTCACATAAAACCACTTTGTTTTCTAATGCAAAGGCAGTTTTTGTCGGTACGCCGTTTTCAAAGTAAAAATAAACATAGAGGTCTTTTTGTTTTAATAATTCTTTTGCAGAATTATAATCGACTGTTTCAACCTCAATTTTCACCTTGTCGGACTTAATATTATCTTTAACTTCAACTTCGTCAAGAGAGAGTTTTTTGATAAGTGAGAAAAGTTCGAGCCGAGCCATAAGGCGCGAGGCCTCTTCCCTTTTTACATCCGCAACTTCGTAAGAATTTATGTCGGTATCTATCGGCGCTGCAAGACAGATTTCACCGAGCATACGGCTCATAAAAGCGTTGTCTTTTGAGTCGATGAGTTTCTTTCTCATACCGTCTTTTATGTCGAGTTCTTCGATATGGTCATAAATATAGTCGATACTGCCATACTTTGTGATAAGTTCGGTTGCACCTTTCGGGCCGATACCCGCAACACCCGGGATATTGTCGGAAGAGTCGCCCTGAATAGCCTTTATTTCAATCAGTTGTTTCGGAGTAACGCTGTATTCTTCTTCTACGATTTCGGGAGTATATAGCATAGTTCCGTTGAGATTTTTTGCAAGTCTGACGGAAACTTTTTCGTTGACAAGTTGCAAAGAATCTCTGTCACCTGTTGCGATAACGCACTCGTTATCGGTATCGTAACACGCTTTTGACAAAGTGCCGAGGATATCGTCAGCCTCGTACCCTTCGCAGGTAACGATTTTATATCCCAAAAGTGCCAGTAGTTCTTTCAAAACGGGAAGCTGCATTGCAAGTTCATCAGGCATACCTTTGCGGTTTGCCTTATATCCTGCATAGGCTTTGTGGCGAAAAGTCGGGGATTTCAGGTCAAAGGCTATTGCAATACGGTCGGGCTCTGTGTCCGCTTTGATTTTTTCAAGCATAGTAAGAAAACCATAGATGGCGTTGGTGAACATACCGTCTTTTGTAGTAAGCGGTTTTATTCCGTAGAAAGCACGGTTTAATATTGAATTTCCGTCAACGACGAGTAATTTCATATTTTATACACCACACTTCCTGTTATCCAGTTAGTTCTGTAAAGTCGCGGTACTCTCTTTGACACTGCACAGAGGACTTCATAGCTTATTGTATTGCCCCAGGATGCTACATCTTCGGCAGTAGGCTCACCCTTTTTGCCGTCACCGAAAACGACAACTACATTACCGATTTTTACATCATCAAAACCGGTAACATCGAGCATAGTCTGGTCCATACATATTCTGCCCACAATCTTTGCTTTGAAACCTTTTTTCTTTTCTGTGTCCCAAACAAACATATAGCCGTCTTTTGCATAAGAACGAATATAGCCGTCTGCATAGCCGACAGGCACGGTAGCGATTTTCATATCTCTTTGTGCCGTAAAAGTTCTGCCGTAACTTACGGTAGCACCTTTTTTGATTTCCTTTACATTGGAAACAACGGTCTTCAGCCTCATAGCAGGTCGTAAATCAAGTTTTTCCTTAACCTTTTCGCATGGCTTGTATCCGTAGAGGATAATGCCTGCTCTTACCATATCGAGATATGTATTTTCATAGTCAATTATTGCTCCCGAGTTTGAACAATGTTTAATTTCGAAGTCTATACCGAATTTTGAGAGCTCGTCTATCGTATGCGCAAAGCAGTCAAACTGCTGTTTTGTAAACTGTTCGCCGTCTTCGCCGTCATCAGCAACGGCAAAATGGGTAAATATTCCCTCATTTATGAAACAATCGTTGTCACAAACAGATTTTATTTCTAAAATAGAATTATTATCTCTCGGAAATTCCTGACACATAAAGCCGATACGGCTCATTCCCGTGTCAAGTTTGATATGAATTTTGCATTTTACTCCTGCTTTTTGTGCTTCGACTTTGAGCATATCTGCGTATTCTTTGCCGTAAACAGCCTGGGAAATATCAAATTTTGCGAGGTCTTCTGCCCTGTTTGGCGGAGTATAGCCAAGGATAACAATAGGCTCGAATATTTTTGCATTTCTAAGTTCCAACGCCTCGTCCAAATTTGAAACAGCAAAAAAGTCAACGCCGAGAGTTCTGTACAACTTTGCAAGTTCAACAGCGCCGTGGCCGTAGCCGTCGGCTTTTACTACACAGCAAAGTTTAGTTTTCTCGCCTATTTTGCCTTTTATCTGCTCAAAATTATGCTTTATCGAGTCCATATTTACTTCTGCCCAAAGGCGTCTTGTAAAAATTTTTTTGTTCTCCATAATATCCACTCCAAAATTTCTCTTTATATATTATAGTATAATACATTTATTATTACAAGTTTTTAGTTTGATTTTTTACTATAAATAACGC